>VBCY01000294.1 GCA_005882995.1 Betaproteobacteria bacterium | reverse complement strand
ACTGCTCTTGGCCTGATAGAAATTCCACTGATCGGATGCTTCGGTCTTCCTGATCGCTGCCTCGTTCTTGTACATCAACGCGTCGTTCTGCGTTGCACCGCCCATGTATCCGAACATCGCTCCGATCGTCGCAAAGATCGCCGTCATCACCGCAACGCGTCCGGCGAATGGATCACCGTGCTGCGCCCGATGCTCCACCTCGTGATCGTGCGGACCGTGTACGTGGAACCCTTCCGACATGGATTACTCCCGGGATTGCGATGCGATCAAAATGGAGGCGGCAGCTCGCGATGTCAAGCCGGCTCGCGTACGTAAGTGACGAACGCGTAATGGAGCCCTTCGGGACCCTTGTCGTGCCGTTGATCGCGGGAGAGGACTCGCCACCCGGCACGTTCGAACTGCGGAAAGCGCGCATCGCCGGAGAAGTCGCGATCGATTTCGGTCAAGTAGAGCGTGTCGGCGATTGGCAGCGCAGCGCGATACAGCGATTCGCCGCCGATGATGAAAATCGGCTCAGGTAAAACGGCGATCGCAAGCCCCGCGTCGAGCGATGCCACGAGGTGCGCGCCGGGCGCTCGTAAATCCTCGCTTCGAGTCACGACGATGTTCTGGCGGTAGGGCAGCGCTTTGCCAAGCGATTCCCAGGTGCGTCGACCCATGATGATCGAATGCCCGGTGGTGAGCGTTTTGAACCGCTTCAGATCGTCGGGAAGCCGCCAGGGCAAGCGATTATCGACACCGATGACACCGTTGCGCGCAACCGCAGCAATAAGTGCGATGCGTCCGGCTGCGCTGGAGGACGACGCTGCGCTTGGCGTCGCTACAGAGGGTGGTGTATCGTTCACGCGGAGTTCACGTTAACGAGCAGACATCGGGATTCCGCAGGATGAACGCACATTGCGCGGATTATAGCGGCCGTCCCTGACCCCTCGTGTACTACCCGCGCTCATTCCTCAAATTCATCCTGCTGGGCTTCCTGCTCGTCAGCCTGCCGCTGCTCTATGCACTGATCGAACTGATCTTCAGTCTCGATCGGCTGGGAACGCAGAGCCAGCAGGCGGTTCTGCAGGCTGCGCAAGCGGCACGCGCCAGCCGTCAACTCTACGAGCAGGCAACGACGCTGGAACGTCTGGTGCGGCAACACTTGATTCTCGAAGATCCGCAACTGGTCGACGATTATGGTCGACTGCGCCAGGACTTCCGCTCGACCGCCGGGCAGCTGCAACAGCTTCCACTGGATCGCCTTCAGCTTTCGCAACTCGAAAAGATCACCGATGGCGAAAGCCGGCTCTACGCGCTGCTCAAGTCGTCGGAGCGTTCGCCCATGGCCAGCGCGACCCTGGCCGAGGGCTACGCCAATCTTGCCGAAGGGGCGCAGGCGATGCTCACCGCGAGCACCCGATTGACGGAGCGCGAGATCGAGCGCCTTCAGGAAATGGCTGCAGAGGGACGCAAGACGTGGGCGTACCTGGCACTCGCGGCGGCAGCGATTGCTCTTGTGCTCGCCATCGCGTTCGCGGTGCTGCTCGCTCGCCCCATCCGCCAGCTTGATCAGGCAGTGCGGCAGATGGGCACGGCAGACTTCACCCATCCCATCGAGGTCAACGGCCCACAGGACATGCGCTATCTTGGGCAGCGACTCGAGTGGCTTCGCTCGCGCCTGCACGATCTGGAAGAACAGCAAACGCGATTCCTGCGCCACGTCTCGCACGAGCTGAAGACTCCGCTCACGGCGGTGCGGGAAGGCGTGGAGCTACTGCGCGACGGCATCGGCGGCGAGCTGTCGGTTGAGCAGCAGGAGATCGTGCGCATCGTGCGGGAGAACACGCTCTCCCTGCAGAAGCTCATCGAGGATCTCCTTAACTACCACCAGACACGCAGTATGGAGCCACAGACGCTCGGACCGGTTCCGCTGGTCGAGGTGATCCGGCGCGTGGTGCGCGAGCACAAGCTCGAGGCCTTCGCGCGCATGATCACCTTTGAGGCGAAGCTCAAGCCGGCAACCATTGTCGGCGACGCCGATAAAATCCGCGCGATCATCGACAATCTGGTGTCCAACGCGATCAAGTACTCTCCACGCTCGGGCGTGATCGCGCTCGAGCTCTCTCTCGACGGCGAATTCGCGGTGCTCGACGTGATCGATGAAGGTCCTGGGGTCGACGCCAAGGACCAGCCTCGGATCTTCGATTCGTTCTACCAGGGAAAGCCTGCGCCGGAGGGACGTATCAAGGGATCCGGTCTCGGACTCGCGATCGCGCGCGAATATGCGTTGGGCCACGGGGGCCGCATCGAAGCGCTCGACCGCATCGACGCGCGCCGCGGCGCACGGTTTCGTCTTTGGCTGCCGCTGGCGATTTCGAGCGAGGCGGAGAGGGCCGCAGTGCGCGCTTTCTCGTGGTTCGCGGCCTGCGCGGCACCACCGCCTCCGCGCATCGAGCCGGCACCTGCGCCGGTAGTTGAACCGCAACTTCAGTCTCAACCGCAGCCGGCGCCTGTGCCGAAGGTCGTCGAGCCGCCGCCACCAGTGGTGATCATTCAGCAGGCGCCCGCAGAGCCAGCGCCCGTGAACGAAGAAGAGCAGCAGGCGATTGCGCTACTCGCCGATCTGCAGCGTTATGCAAACGAATCCAACGAAGAGCTGCGCAGGGAGTTAGCCGCTGCGATTCAAGCGGTGAATCGTGCGCGCACGGACGCGAACCGGATTCGGCTGGCGATGTTGCTTACCTTGCCCGGTGCCGGTCCACCCGACGACGCTCGCGCCCTCTCGATGCTGGAAACGGTGTTTGGAAAGTCGCCGACGACCTCGCCGGTCAAGCAACTTGCAGTCATACTCTACATGCAGATCATCGAGCGCGCTCGCGGCGTCGCCGAGGAGAAGAGGAAGACCCAGGCGGCGCAGGAGAAACTCGACCAGCTGCGCGCGGTCGAACGAAGCCTGCTGCTCGAGCGTAGCCGCAACGCTGGCGGCGCCGGCGGCGGAGGAGGGGGAGGCACCGGGAGATGAAAACACAAGCGATGCACTCCAGCGACATCCTGCTGGTCGACGACGATCCGGATCTGCTCAAGCTGATCAGTCTTCGACTCACTTCGGCAGGCTATCGCGTACGCACCGCAGACAGTGGAGAGACTGCGCTCGCGGCACTCGCAGTCGCGCGTCCGGCGGCGGTGATCACCGATCTCAAAATGCCGGGCATCGATGGCATCACGCTGTTCGATGCGATTCATCGCCAGCACCCGGCGCTGCCGGTCATCATTCTGACCGCGCACGGAACCATACCCGACGCAGTGTCGGCGACCCAGCGCGGGGTCTTCGGCTTTCTCACCAAACCCTTCGATAGCCAGGAGCTCTTGCACAAGGTTGCCACCGCGGTGCGCCTTACCGGCGGCGAGGCCGAGCCCGTGCGCCAGACTGCGGGTGAATGGCGTGCGGGCATCATCACGCGAAGCCCGCGCATGGAAGACCTGCTGCGCCAGGCGCGGCTGGTCGCCGACTCCGACGCGAGCGTGCTCATCTTCGGCGAATCAGGTACCGGCAAAGAGCTGCTGGCGCGCGCCATTCATCGCGCCAGCCGCCGCGCCGACAAGCCCTTTGTCGCCGTCAATTGTGGAGCGATTCCGGAACCGCTCCTGGAATCGGAGCTCTTCGGCCATGCCCGAGGCGCGTTCAGCGGTGCGGTGCAAGCGCACAAGGGGCTTTTCCAGGCGGCGGGCGGCGGCACGATTTTCCTGGACGAGATCGGCGACATGCCGCTCGCGCTGCAGGTAAAGCTTCTTCGCGTTCTCCAGGAAGGTGACGTTCGCCCAGTGGGCTCGACAACCTCGGTGTCGGTGGACGTTCGGGTCATATCGGCGACGCATCGCGATCTTGAAGCGCAAAGGGCCTCCGGTGAATTTCGGGAAGACCTTTACTACCGGCTCAATGTGGTGTCGCTCAAATTGCCTTCGCTCGCCGAACGCCGTGAGGACATTCCGCTGCTCGCAACGCACTTCCTGCGCCGGCTTGCCGAGCGCTACCGAAAGAGCGTTCCGACCCTGGCGCCCGATGCCATGGCGCTGTTGATAGGCGCGCCCTGGCCCGGGAACGTACGTCAACTCCTCAACCTGCTCGAACAGGCCATCGCGCTGACGACCACCAGCCTTATCCCGGCGACGCTGGTGCAGGGGGCACTCCGCGAGGATGCGGGGGTTCTGGCGCCGTTCGAAGAAGCGCGCAAGCAGTTCGAGCGCGACTATCTCGTGCGCTTGCTCAAGATCACGGGAGGCAACGTCACGCAGGCCGCAACCCTGGCCAAGCGTAATCGCACCGAGTTCTACAAACTGCTGCAGCGGCACCGCCTGGAGCCGGCGATGTTCAAGGAAGGCAAAGTCTAGGCATCAGCGGATTGCCGCAAAGCAACATAATTCGTCACATTTGTCGCCGCTGGGCGACACAATTAGGTTTGTAAAATCAGCCATGTGCGCGAGAGGAGATCGGAGCTGTCGCATAAATGCGACATATCAGCCGGGTCAGGGCGAGTATTTGCCTGCCTTGGGCGAAGTTATTCGCGCCGGTGCTCATCAAGGTACTGATTCATAAGCGATGGCGAGAAGTG
>VBCY01000293.1 GCA_005882995.1 Betaproteobacteria bacterium | reverse complement strand
CGAAGCTTCTTTGCTTGTCGGATCACCGACGACCAAGGCCGAAAAATCAGTCGCATGGACGACCTTGCGCCGGAATTCAGTCAAAACCAGCTGCCGCAGCATCCCCGCCTGCACCGACAAGGGCGCTGAGGCGTCCTCGTGGCGGTCCTGCAACAGCTCCCACGGAAAGGCCGCCGATCCTTCATCAATGACGAGTGCGAGATTGCGACGATCGGGGGCCGCCTGCTTCAACTCGTTCGGAACCAGAAGCTCGAACAGGGTGAATGGCACGTCGGGATCCGTGACCGCCGATTCCGTCGCGCGAGCAAGGAAGCTTTCGACCAGCTTCCGCTGCGTCGGCTGAAGCACTGACTCCGACCGGGCGCGATCGGCAAAGGTCTCGAACTTGAGCGCGCCGTCGGGCTGCATCGAGATGCGTACGCGCTGCCACCAGTTGGGCGCCTCGTCGAAATCGGCTCGACGCTGTCCATCACGACCTTCTGCCAGCAGCTCTGCAACATCGAAGCTGCTGCGTATTTCGGTCGATAGGGCGAGCCGCAACAACGATTTCGCGGCCCCGATCGCCCGATCTTCCCAGAGCTCGATGAAGTCGATCTTGTCGATGAACGCTCGGATCGACCGTTTCTTTGCGCTCGTCAATCCTGCGACGGCCTGGCCAGGCTGATTGAGCCCTTTCAGATGCAGATTTGCCTGCCGCACCCCGCGAAGAATCGCTTGCAGCGCATCAGCGACGCTGAGACCCGCTTCGCCGGAGCCGATCACCACGCTGCTGAGCGAAATGTTCAGACACACGTCGTCCTGGATAGGAGCCGTTGCAAATCTTTGACAAGCGCGCTCCTCCTCGACGCGTGCGAGAGCATAGCTGGTGATGCCGTTGGCGAAGGTGCTCGCCAAGGAGCCCGACGAAAGGTCGCCGACCGTGCCGAGTCCGATAACGATTGCGCCCGGATGCGCACCCTGCTCACAAAGACCTCGAGCATTGAGGAAAAGCTTGACCGTGTTGAGCTGACCGGGATAGAGCATCAGGCGCTGCGCTTCCCGCAGCCTGCCATCGAGTTGCCGGTCCATGTAGGCCTCGGCGCTGACGATGGTGTCTCCTTCGTAGTGGCCGAGCACGACCGGATTCGCAGCGCCGGAGAGATTGCCGTGAACGACGCGCGCATTCACCTTCCGCTCCACCTGCTTGGCGTCGGTATCACGACGGGTGGAGCCCAGTGCCGAGCAAAGAATGTCCTGCTCGTCAGGAAACATGCTCGGGATTTCAGCGGGCAGAATGAAAGTCTCTCCCGCCGCTCCGCGACGAGGCGGAGGCGACGTGGACAACTTGCTCGTCGTGCCTAGAGTCAGCAGATCGAGTAGCGCGGGAAATGCGTCCGGAACGTCTGCGAGATCTCCATGAACGGCATCTATGTAGTAGGTCTTTGCGATCAACTCCGGCGGAATGCCTGTTGCCCATGGCACCCGCCCATCACCTTCCGCGCTAGCCTGTACGGTAACTCTCTGTCCAGCCGGCGCTTCGGGATCGACCACGATGTCGACCGCCGTTGCATCGGCACGGCCCGCGACGTAAATCATCCGATCAGGGTCGATGGGACTGGTTCGAATAACATCACGAATCCTGCGCGCTTCGGCAAGTTGATCGGGATCCGGCAGGATCCATGCAATGCCTGCAGACTGCGAGGAGGCTACCTGGCTGGGTCCAATGCCGCGCTGCGCGGCGAGATCCTGCGCCCGAAGCGCCTCCCAGCCGGACATTTCATAGGCGTCGACCGTGCCCTTGTACGGAAGCAGTTGCAGCACTCCGAAGAAGCGGCTGATGTAGTTCAACAGCTCGGCGTAGGAGTGCCTGAAGTCAAGCAGCGCCAACTTCTTCACGAGCGCGTCGCGGCCGATCATGGTGCCGACGATCGCGTGCGATCCGCCGTTGGGCGTGCCGAGCATGACGAAGCGCGCCCCGGCGTTCGCGCACATCCTCTTCCACAGTTGCTGGCCTTCCGCATCGGCGAGCATCGCTCGGACGACGAGCCCGCCCATGGAGTGCGCAATGATTCTCACCGGCTGATCGTGTGCCTCCGCCTTCGACAGGGCCTGGTCGAGAACAGTCCGCAAATGCTCCGCAGAGTCGGTTATCGTTTTTCGCCAGTCGTACGGAAAAGGAATCACTTCGTGGGTCTGGCTGAGGAAGCGCAGCAGCCGTTGATACGAATCGGCGACCAGGCCGTAAGGCTCGATGTTCGCCGCCGACATATCGAGATCGGCCAAGCCGCCGGCGGCAAGCGCCAGGTAGTTCATCCACACCGGGTTGTCGCCGGCTTTGAGCGTACTTCCCATGATCCCGGGCAGCACGATCACCAAGGGCTGCGGTGAAGCCGTTCGTTTACGATAATCGTCCGGAGTCACCTCGGAGGGCTTCTTATCGAGCACATGGAAGACAGCATCTGAAGCCGGCGCTGCGGGGGCACCCGGATGGGCTGCCGCCGCATCGGGAGACACCAGTGCGGCGACGACCCGGCTGGCAGTGTCAGCGTTTCGAAAATAGTGAAAGTGATCGACACTACTTCCCGTATCGATCCAGTAACGCACGCCGCCCGTCCTTTCGGCCCCTCCGAACATCGACGGAGTGTTGACGACGAGATCGTTGTCTTCACGGTAGTAGAGATCGGTAACCAGCGCCTTGAGCGTGCTCCACGCGGTATCTCCGGCGAGATCACCGCCAACCGCATGCAGGTCGGCGCTGCTCTCCTGCCCGGGGCGATTCAGCACACGGATCAATGGCGACGTCGGCATCTGTGCCTCGAGTCCGGGAAGCTCCTCCGGCATCGTGCGCTTCTTCACCACCGCCAGCAGCAGCGCGGACGTCGCGTCGTAGATCGGATCCCCCATGAAGCCCGGAATTCTGCCGAGTACATTGACCGCGATCGATAGATAGCGATCGAGGCGTCCATCGGCGAGCGTCGTGCCGCGCGCCGGGCACGCTACACGCACGAAGCGCTCGATCCGAAATTGCTTGTCGGCAAGGAACTTGCGCAGCGCTTTCAACGCCTCGAGATCACGACTGCGGTCCGCGGAGTCGAATAATGCGAGATCGCTCTCGTCGAACGGCGATCGGCTTTGCAGCATTGCACGGCACAGAAGCTCACCGACCAGGCCGCCACGGGAGTGCGAAATAAGATGTAATCGCGCCGAATCCGGCAGCTTGCCAGCCAATTCAAGCGCGTTTTCAATCGGGCTCTGAGTCAGCGTGCGATGCTGAAAGGCGAGCACCTGTCCGTCGTAGGCTTTGTCGAGCTCGGCGTAGCAAGCACTGGCGCCGCCCTGCCACAGACCACCGAAGCTGCCATCGGTGGACGAGGCAGTGCCGTGGATCAACACCAGAATCGGCTTTTGAGCGTCGAGTTTGCCCACCGCCTTCAAATCCGTTGCGTTCGACGATGAGCAGCGATAAAGACCCGGCGCGGGCTTGAGCGCTCCTTCAACCCTAGTGCTGACGATGTCGGTGATGTCGCCGGCGAGGTCGACGCCGAAGACTTTGAGCGCCTTGATCACCCACGGTCCGGCGCCGCGACGGGCTCTCCCCAGTGGCAATACCGCCGGGAGCTCGTAACCATCGATGGCGGCGCCGCGGCTCACGACACCCGGAAAATCGCGCGCCAGCATATCGGCGCGATGCCAGAGCCGAACCCCATCATCGAGCTCGAGCTCGACGACATCATCTTCTGCAATGTCGAGCCGATGAGCGACCGTTGCTGCTCTCGCAGCTTGAATCTGCGCGCTGTATTTAGGTGTTACCTGACCCGGCAGCGACTTCGCTACATCGCTCAAGCTCGGCGTAAGGTCCAGACGACCATGAATGATGATGTTTGCCACGAGGCACTCTCCCCTGAGCTCGTATTAGGATGAGACAACCACGCAAGTCACACCAGGGACTTGAGTTGCTCGGCTGGCAGGCGCAGCAGCTTGTAACCACGGGTGCGAACCTGGAACACCAGGTCATCGGTGCCGCCTGGTCCATCGCCGTCGCCGCTGTCCCACAGGGCGATAAGCGTCAAATCCTTGCCGTGAAGTGCAAGAGCGTTGTAGAGCATCCAAAGGTTCGTCCGTTGCCAGATTCCATAGCCTTGCCGTGCGCGGAGCCATCTCGGCAACTCTTCGCTGTCTGCGAGTACGCGCGGCGTCAGTCGCGCGCACAGCCGGTAATACCGCTCGACCCAATCCGGCCCGGCATGCTGAACGGAGGTCACGCAAAAATGCTCGCGCGGTAACGCCAGATAGAGTCGCGTCGGGATGCCCAGCTCCGCGCAAACCTCATGGAAGAGGATGTCTCCTCCGCAGGCGCCGCCGCAGACGCCGATGATCTTTCCATTGCTCAGCGCCTGCTCTGCAACGATGGCTTCGCGCAGCATCTCCCGGACCTTCTCTTCCGCCGCTTTGGTCGGAGGAAAGCGCGGCTCGGGGCGGTGGGGCTCGTCGACCATGTGCCCGGTAAAGAGCAGGACCCGCTCCGGCGGCTCGGCGACTTTTGCAAGCGCGCTCTGCGCCGCGCTCAACTCGGCAACAGTCGCAAACGCCGCTTCCGTGAAGTCCTTGCGCACTTCGAGCTGACGAAAGAGATCAAGTCGATCACTCACAGAACTGAAAACCGATACGGGCTGATCGGTAAGCGCATCACGGTAGCGCTGGGCGACTGCTTTGGGACGCGTCGCGGTCAATAGAGCAAAGCCTGCCTCGAGCAGTTCGTGTGAACTGGTGTCTTCACTTTGCGACTCCGATTGCGATTGCAACGATTCGCGTCCGGACTTGAGCGAAAGTTGCACGGCGCTTGCCACCTGATCGAACTGCGTCTGGCTCGCGCTCAGCTCACGTGCGGCCTCGTCGTCGCTATCGAATTGATCCTTCCACACCTCCGGTATCGCCTGCGCCAGCTCGTTGCGAATGCACAGCAATTCCATCGCGCTCAGGCCAGGATGGATGTGGTTGAGGTCCAGACTGAACGCCTCGAGGTACCACTGCAGTGCTTCCTTGAGTCCGGGTCCGCACAACCCTGCCTTGCGCGCTTCCTCACCTGTTTTCTGCCCGAAACCTTCGCGCCATCGCGTCTTGACATTGTGGCCTCGCAGCGAAAACGCCCGCGCACGTTCGCGCTCATTGGTCTGGGACGAAGCAATGACGCGTTGAATCGCCTGACTCGACCGAGTAAGGTCGCCAAGGCGTTGATAGATGGTCGCCAGCCGCTGATTGGCCTCGACATCATCAGGTCGTAGATCACGCAGCACTTCGAAGCTCTCGCGGGCGCCGGGATTGGACTTGAGGCTGAATTGCGCTCGGCCTACCGCGCGCAGGCCCTCGCTTCCCCAATCGAAGTTGCGCGCCTCGTGCGCAAACAGCCGCAGATCGCCGCGCTCGCCACTCTCTAATGCCCTCTGCACCTCTTCCAGGAAGTCGCCGGGCACTGCGCGCAAGGCGGTGGAATCGGGAGCCTTCAGGTTGGGCAGGACCTGATAGACGGGGCTGTCGACGCGCGAAGAATCGAGGGTCGCCTTGAGCGCACGCGCCAATGCTGTGACGCTCGAAGCAGGATCGTTCTGGTCGTAAGCGAGATAGCGATCGGTGCGCAAATCGAACGGGTATTCGTCGATGTTTGCGCGCAGCAGGAACGTCGCATTCGGGCGCATCCCGTGCCGAATGCCCAACTCGTAGAATACGTTGGCGTTGTGAATCGAGATGTCGGCGATGACCAGATCGGCGCACACCAGCAGACGAAACATGTCTTCGCGGATGTTGCCCTGCTCGACGATCTCGGTCGTCGTATTGCCGCTAACGCCGATTTGTGCGAGCGCTGGCTGGATCAGCTTTTCGTCAACGGCATCGAAATTGACGCCGCTCTTGGCGCCAAACGGTCTGATGATGAATGCTCGAGTCATTGCTGTAACTTGCCTGCTGTTGGGTCGCGTGCTAGCTTTTGGTTTGTTTGCTACAGACACTTTAACATCCTCGAGCAGTGCCGTAATCCGTCTCCTGTTAATCAAATCATGAACGGCATATTCATCAGCTATCGCCGTGACGACGCGCCCGGCTACGCCGGCCGGCTCTACGATCGGCTGGTGGCGCATTTCAGCGCGGATCGCGTCTTCATGGACGTGCAGGGAATCGAGCCCGGCGTCGATTTCGTCGATGCGATTGAGCACGCACTCGGCTCCTGCGAAATCCTGATCGTTCTGATCGGAAAAGACTGGCTTGCGGCCGATGGTACCGGTCGGCGCCGTCTGGATGATCCTACTGATTTCGTTCGACTCGAAACTGCGACGGCGTTGAACCGCGGCATTCGTGTCGTGCCGGTGCTGGTGGAAGGAGCGGCGATGCCGCGCGCGGAGCAGCTCCCGGCCGATCTCCTGCCGCTTGTGCGACGACAGGCCGTCGAATTGAGCCACAAGCAATGGGACGCCACCAGCGCCGAACTGATTCGCACGCTGGAAAAGATCCTCGATCGCGACAAGCCCAAGGGCGTCGCAGGCCCTGTCACGAGCCCAACCAGTGAGTCCCACCCAATCGAATCGTCAATCGGCGCCGGGCCGCCGCGACCGGTAGCGGGATCGCGCGCCGCGCTGTACTGGGGCTCAGGCGCGCTGCTCCTGCTGATCGTCGTGGTGGCGCTTTATGTCACGCACCCCTGGCGCCGAGAGGTGACGCCGCGTCCCTCGCCCGCCGTTTTCTCCGTTACGCCCGATCGAGTGGAGTTCGCCGATCAAAAAGTGCACGTTGCGGGACCCTCTTCCGTGATCACGCTCACCAATCGGGGAGAAGCCAAGCTTCACGTCGGAAGCGTCAGGCTGGAAGGGCCTGCCGCGGCGGATTTCACGCTCAGCGAAAACCAATGCACCAACGGCGAACTGGCTCCCGGTGTCTCATGCGCGATGAAAGTCAGCTTCACTCCGCAAGCCGCCGGCGCGCGCACCGCGACGCTCATCATCGCCGCGGCCAATGCGGCGGCGAATGTCGCCATTCAAGGGCGAGGTAGCGAATCCACCGTGGCGGAGCTCCCGCCGCCGCACAAGACCGGTCCGCCGACCGCTGTCGCGCCGACAACGCCTCCCGAGCGCAAGCCGGAGGCTGGGGCCGCACAGACCAAGCCTGCGCATCCGGCGATCACAGCAGAAGCTCCGTTAAAGCCGCCAGTCGAGCGGCTCATCGCCGTTCCGAATGAAATCGGCAAGTCGCGTGGCGACGCAACCGCAGATCTGCAAAAGGCGGGACTCGAAGCACGGGTGGTCGAGGGCAAAGCCGATTCAAAGGCGTCGGGCCCGGCCGACTCTGTGGTCACGCAGTCGCCCAAGGCCGGTGAACAGGTGAAACCGGGCGAGCGAGTCACTCTTGAGATCGTTCCTGCAGCGCCCGCGGTCGCCGCTGTCGCCCCCGCCGTCGCCACCGCGCCCACTGGCTTTCCACGCGTAGGTGATCGTTGGGAGTACAACTTCAGGAGCATGTGGAAGAATGTCGAGCCGCGCACCTTCGTCCATCAAGTGACGGCGGTTTCAGATCGTGAGGTGCGGGAAACGATGAGCTTTGTGGCCAACGGCGGCAAAACATCGGACAGCAAGGCCTTCGCTCCCGAAAGCCGTCTTGTGGAATGGCGCGGCCAGGGCTACTACTTCGTCGAATTCAATCCATTCCTTCAGGCCTTCGGCGCATTGCAGCCCGGCACGACCTGGAAAGCGCTCGTGACGCCGATCGAGGATCCATTCTTCAGCAACTGGTACAGCCAAGGTCGTGTCATTGGATGGGAGTCGGTGTCCGTCCCAGCAGGAAGCTTCAAGGCGCTGAGGGTCGAAGTCGATAGCACCCGCAACGCGAGCGCCAATTCGGCGGCGCAGGCTGCGCCGGCGCACATCCGCTACGTCATCTGGTATTCGCCTGATGCCAAACGAACGATCAAGCACGTGCGCACTGCTTTCAGAACGGACGGCACGCGGGTCGCCGAAGATACCTACGAGCTGGTCAAGTACGCGGTGCAGTAAGGCGGACGAAGACGGCTCGCTGTTTGATTACTGGAAACATCAATCCAAAGCCGACCATGATCCTTGAAATAGCGCAGATCGATGTCAAACTCGGGCTCGAAGAAGAGTTCGAAGCCAACGTTGCCAAGGCAGTGCCACTGTTTCAACGAGCACGGGGCTGTCGCGCGATGGAGCTGCAACGTTCGATCGAAAGGCCGAATCGTTACCGCTTGATGGTCAGGTGGGAGACTCTCGAAAATCACACGGTTAATTTTCGCGAATCGGCGGACTTCAGGGAATGGCGGGCCCTTGTTGGCCACTGCTTCGAAACTCCGCCCTATGTCGAGCACACCTGGCTGTGCGCCGCAGGCTTCGGGCCACGCTGGTAGTGTCGGTCCGGAATATCGGCCGCCGTCAGTGATGCAACATCGTGACGGGGCGCCACAGAACGGCGCCCCGCGCTGACACCTTCCCGCAAACCAACAGGCTACTTGGTGCTGCTCGGCGCAGTCTCGCCGCCGCCTTGGGATTCGGTCGTGTTTGCTCCTGGCGATTTTTCTTCAGGTGTGACCTGATCCATACGGTTTGTCGGTGGATGCTTTTCGGTAGTCTGGCCCGACGGCGCTTTCTGAGTCGGCGTTGCACGATCCATTACCGCCGTAGGTGGATGCTTCTTGGCGTTCTTCGTACCGCTGGAATCGTCGGTGCCAATCGATTTCTCGTCTTTTGTACCGGGCAACTGGTCCTCATCGGCGTTGGATTGCGATACGCTTCCCTTCGAATTGTCGTGCGCCGGCGCAACGGTGTCGGCGGTCGCTGTCATCGCCAAGGCTCCAAGAGCCCGCCATCAAAAGATAAAGCATTCGTTGAGACATCATGATGTTTCCTTTCGTTAGTGGAGGGTTGGCAGTCTGGCTTCACCGCCATTGCCTCTGCTTTCGACCCAAGTGCGGTCCTAGAGTAGAACGCTTGCTCCCGTACCACCATCAGCGAACACTGTTTTTCGCTAAGTCTTTTGCACCCCATATGTAGGAAATTGTCCGGGTCGATTGTGAGATATGGACCGTCCCCAAAGGCGCGGCCAGCCAGGTCAATCGCGGTGGCGCCAGGTTTGCGAGCCGCTGTGGTTTCTTTGCCGAAAGGCGGCTGATGCTGTTTCACAGGGCGCTCTGTCGTTGTCGGGTTGTCGTGGACACGTTCCGCAGCGAGGGGCAAAATCCCAACGACCCGCGCCCGCGTGGCACAACGCGTCGGCGCCTGTGCGCTTCTACGTTGACCGTAGTGGCAGAGACGAACAAGCAGCGCTACCCGTGGGGGTTTGCATCATCCACAGGAGGAACCATGCGTCATCGTCGAGTGTTGAACCCATTGCTGTCCCCGCTTCATCGGGCGCATTTCATCGCAACGCTCACGGTCGTCGTATTCGCCCTCGGACTTGGCAACGCGATAGCCGCTGATTCGTTGGCCGTTGAAGCAGTCTCCAATCGTGCCGATCTTGTGTCGGGCGGCGATGTGTTAGTGCGAGTGATCCTGCCGCCGGGAGTCAATGCAAACCAAGCGGTTCTTTCGCTCAACGGGCAGCCGCTGGCCAATGTGCTGCACGCCGCGCCGGACGGGCGTGGATTTCTCGCCCTCGTCACCGGACTCAGTCTCGGACACAACACCGTGATGCTCTCGGGAGGCGGCAGCTCGGTGCAATTGGACGTAATGAATTACCCCGCAGGGGGTCCGGTATTCTCGGGACCGCATCTGCAACC
>VBCY01000292.1 GCA_005882995.1 Betaproteobacteria bacterium | reverse complement strand
CCCCTAACCCCTCTCCCGCCGGGAGAGGGTGCGCGACAGCGCGGGTGAGAGTCAAACGTCACTCAGTTGCGAAATTCTCAATAGTTAGGCCCTAGTGGCAAACGCGCTAACAGACCGAGTTTAGGTAATTCTTAATGTGTTTTGGCCCGGCAATCTCGTTCGCGGCGAGTATTGCAGGTCTGCAGGCGGCAGATCAGATCCAACTCCACCACCGTGTTCACCTGCAGGCAACCTATCAGCTCAATCCGACGACGCGAATCCGCTTTGACGTGTTCAACTTGTTTAACGCCAACGCGAACGACATCACTTACTACTACACGTCGCGCTCCCGGGCGAGTCGGCGGAAGAGGGGACCGTAGCGACGACGATAAACGGTATCCATCTCATGGCATGCACTCCCGCATCGAATTTAGACATCTGCGCGAGCTTGCGAACCCCCCAGCACGCCTGGAACTCGATGGACGAGTACCATTCACGAAGTGCGAGGCGACGGTCCAGTGAGAAATAACCTCCGCCTCGCGCTTGAGCAGCGCCCGAAATATCTTGTTTGGAAAAAAGCACCATGACCATCATGCCACGAAACGGAGGATGCTATGTCTGCAGCGACAAAAGCGCGCGCCATCGGTTTCAATCATGTCGCTATCGAAGTCGGTGACATCGATGCAGCTCTGGCGTTCTACGGTCGCTTGTTTGAATTCGATCTTCGCAGCAAAAGCGACTCTATGGCGTTCATCGATCTGGGGGATCAGTTCCTCGCACTGCAGAAGGGCCGTACACAGTCCGCTGACGATGGCCGTCATTTTGGACTCGTAGTCGATAACAAAGAAGCGGCTCGCAAAGCATTGGCCGACGCGGGCGTCAAGACGCTGCCTGGGCCGTTCCTCGACTTTCTCGACCCTTGGGGCAATCGCGTGGAGATCGTGGCGTACGACAATATTCAGTTCACCAAGGCACCGAATGTGTTGCGCGGTATGGGACTCGCAAACCTGTCAAAGAGCGACACGGCGATCAAGGAGCTTGCAGACAAGGGCATGGCGCCGGCGTGAGGGCCGGCAATCGCTGCCATAACTGACGCTCGAATGGTCTTGTCCGGCCTGATCGCGTCGTTGCGTGATGCAGCGTCGGCGAGCGCGCCGACGCCGGCGGCTGCTACGGCAACTTCTTGCAGAGGTGATGCTCGGTGACGAGCTTGCCGTTTTGCGGGTATTCGGGGCCATCGACCGCGTACTCGGTGTCCGACTTCTTGGTCCAGGTCACGCTGCCGCTGGTGCCAGGAAGCACGTACTGCCACGACCAGCGTTCATTGCCCGTGCTCGTCGTTCTCATCGCATAGTATTGACCGTTGGTATGGGCGCCGAAGCGCACCCATCCAGGCAGCCGCGGATCGTATCCGAGAAAGTATTCGGAGTGGACCGCGGGCTCGGTCGCGGTCGCGGGAAAGTCCCACGTCTGCCTGAGCCAACGCTCGTCGAGACCTTTCGCAAACGACATGACGTAGGTCCCCGAAAAGTCACCAACCGTGTGAGCGCAACTCCAAGTCCCGACCAGATACTGCACCGATTGCATTGCTTCGCTGACGCTGGGCGCGGCGCAAATCGAGGAAGGCATCGGTAACAGCACGATGGCACTGGCGGCGAGGAGCTTTCGGTCCAATCTTATTAGAGAATCCCAACGATCGCGGATACCACTTTGCATCATGTTCGTCTCCCGAGAAGCGTCTTCGACGCATGGATGATGGCAATGGACATTGAATGCCTAATGCCGTCCGGAACGTAGCGCGCAATGCAATAAGGCGGAAGGAGGTCGCGATAAGGCACCCGGACGCAGTCGCGGAGCGCGCGTGCAGCGGACGAAACGCTGGGTTGCAGCAGGAGGTCGCGAGCCGCGACCACCGGTATTGACCGATAATTGCACCAACCTTCACGCATCTGTCCTGGGCCATGACAAAGCCTGTCCACGTTCGCATGTCGGATCTGAGCGGTTTCCAACGACTCGCCAACGACGCCGTGATCGGATTGACCGACCTCGTGGAAGCGATGCACCACACCGTCGCACGAACGCCCGGCGTCCTCGGCAAGCCTCCCATCGGACGGACAACCGGGATCACGGGCTTGGTTTACAAGTCTGTGCGCGGCGTCACGCGCCTGGTCGGAGTTGGCCTCGATGCCTTGCTCAGCACGCTCGCGCCGTTGCTCGAGGATAGACCGTCCTCCGAGGAACGCGAGGCTATTCTGGCGGCGCTCAATGGCGTATTCGGAGACTATCTGGTGGCGTCCGGTAATCCATTAGCCAGCGCCATGCAGGTGCGCAGAACCGGCATTCCTGTGGTGATCACCCGCGCCGCATTGACTGCTGCGTACCCGCAGCCGCGGCGCAAGATCGTCGTGCTGATCCACGGACTATGCATGAATGATCTGCAGTGGACTCGCAAGGGTCATAACCACGGTGCAGCGCTGGCACACGATCTTGACTACGCGCCGGTTTACCTGCACTACAACACCGGCCAACATATTTCCACGAACGGCCGCGAATTCGGCAATCTGATGGAAACGCTGCTGCATCAATGGCCCGAACCCGTCGAACGTGTGGTCATCATCGGTCACAGCATGGGCGGCCTGGTGGCGCGCAGCGCCTGCCACTATGCTCTGCGCGCAGGCCATGCCTGGCCGAAGCGCCTCGACAAACTTATCTTCCTCGGGACGCCGCATCTTGGCGCTCCACTGGAGCGCGCCGGCGCCTGGGTGGACTTTCTGATGGAGATAAGTCCCTACACGGCACCGTTTGCGCGCCTGGGCAAAATTCGCAGTGCCGGCATCAAGGACCTGCGACAAGGCCGGTTGCGCGACGAAGACTGGCAGACGCATCGCTCCGCCACCAAGCGTGACTCGCGCGAACCGCTTCCGCTACCCGGCGGAGTTCGCTGTTACGCGATAGCGGCGAGCAAACAGGAACGACGGAATTCGTCCGGTGCGAGAATCCGCGGCGATGGGCTGGTCCCGGTGAACAGTGCTCTAGGGCGACACCGCGATGCTTTGCTCGACCTTGGGCTTCCCGAAACGCAGCGATGGGTCGGCTATGGAATGGGCCATCTCGATCTGCTCAGTAATATGGAAGTCTACGAACATGCGAGAGACTGGCTCACGGACAATGATTCGAAAATCCCGTACCGAACCACCGTTGAATGAGCCTCGATGGCCTAAGCAGCTGACCAAAGAGCAGGTCCGGGCCTGGACGCGCGCTCAGAAAGACGAGTGGTGGTTCAAGAACGTCTTTCGCGGCGACATGCCGCAATTGACGATCCGCTCGGGGATCACGGGGTTTTTACTTGGCGGCGTGCTGGCGGCGACCGCGCTCTACACCGGTGGCGCCGGCGAAGGCATGTTCAAGGCGCGCCTGCTCGGCTTTACCGCGCTCTTTGCCGGCATCTACCAGGCCATCGTCAGCGATGGCTGGATGAAGCTCCTGCAGTTCAAGATGCTGCGCATGGACCAATGGGCGGGCATGAAGGAACCATGGACGTTCCACGAGCGCCTCGAT
>VBCY01000017.1 GCA_005882995.1 Betaproteobacteria bacterium | reverse complement strand
CGTGACCGCGCCGCGGCATAGCTCCGCCATCACCCAGACCGACAGGTGGCAGCAGGCATAGACAACGGTATGGAAGAACAGGATTGACGCAAACCATCCGAAAGAGCGCAGATATCCGAGCGCGTTGGCGCAGACAAGAACGAAAAGACAGAAGCAGGCCACGGGCCAGAACGGCTGACGCGGAGTCAATCCCGCCTGCACAGCGCGCGAGTATATCAATTTGAGAATGATGCCGACCGCAACTCCCACCAGCAACAAGCCGGGAATGCCGAAGTTCGCATAACCTTCTCCAAACATGCTGATCGGGTATGTCGAAGTAGGGATGCCATCGGCTGGAATGCTCTCGGGCATTGCCTCCGCCTGCAGCCTCACGGCTCCGTAGATGTGCGGTTTCCAGGGGAAAATCATTCGCGGGAGGAATTGAAGGAACAGGTCCTCGGCCCAGGATCGCCCAAGGTCGAGCGAGCGAATATTCTGCAGCGCGATCTGGTAGAACTCGGACATGTCGAAGGTCCAGAGCAGGAATACCACTGGATTGCGTCGTTCGTCTGCGTATTCGAGTCCTTCGGAAAGGCCACGCAACAACCCCAGCACGGACCCGGCAGCCGCCAGCAAGCCCAACGCCACGACGATGGTTGTCGTCGAGATGCGCTTGCCGCGCCGCATGTACTGCAACGCCAGAACGAGAAGCAGAGCGAAGAGCACGGCGGAAAACCAGAATCGATTGGTGAGCAGACCATTGGGTACCAGGTACATTATCCACGCGGCAATCGAAAGAGGTCGTGCCGGCCGCCGGCAGAAGCTCGAAAATATGAGGCCCATCAGGAGCAAAGTCCCCGCCATGAGGTTGAACAGGTAGAGGTGGCCTGCGCCAGACATCGCGTTCAAGTAGATCACTCGGTTGTGGCCGAGATCGAGCGTGAACACGCCCAGTGGGGCCAGAGAAGCGATATAGCTAAGGCTCGCCACCAGCGACAAGGCGTAGGCTGCGCTTGCCTTTAGTTGGATGTCGTGAGGCGCTCCGCCCGCGTTCGCGAGAAGCGCGGTCACGCTCCGCGATGGCGTCAAAGCGTAGCCGATGACGAAGCCGTACCATGCAAGGAGCGATGTGGCCTGGGCAAAAAGCAAGTTAGCGCCGGAGCTGCCGCTGAAGTCGTATTGCAGCGTGCCGGCCACCTGGAAGGGTGGCCTGATGGCAAAGGATGCCACGTAGGCCGCATAGAAGATGCATGCCGGGGAGAGAAGAAAGAGTCCGCCGCCTGAGCGATCCCATTCACGACGCAGCAGGAAAATGAATCCTGGAAGCGTCACGCCAAAGACAACGATGCCCGATACGATCGAGACCTCGAACATCAAAGTGTTTCGCGCTGCTGTCGTTGGCCCGCGTCTGCACGCTTGCGAGCGACTATGACCTGCGTTGACGATCCCAGAACCCTTGCCATGCGGCATCGCGCAGTGAGCGGCAATCCGGCCAGAATCCCGTAACCAGAATAATAAATGCCGCTTGGCACAACTCGCTCAACAACCAGACCTGCTTTCTCGAGCGCACGGGTCCAATGCGCGGCGCGAAAGCCAGCGAGCTCCGAGAACGCATTTGGGAACTCGCCGTGTGGACCCGGCCAGAAGGCTCTCCGCAGCAAATGGCTAACACCACGATCACGGATGCGCTCCTGTCGCGCAACGGAGTTGCTCCAGTCGACAAAGCCGGCAGGGATACCCAACGCCGTCAGCAACACAAAGGGATAATGCGTGACGATGGACCAGAATCGCCACGAAGGCGTAGGAAGAATGTGAATGGCCAATCCTTCCGGCTTCATCACTCGCCAGGTCTCTGCGAGCAGACCTGCGAGGTCGCGGACGTGCTCGAGCACGTTGGACGAGAAAACGATGTCGGCGCTCGCGTCCGGCAACGGCAAGTGGATTCCATCGTAGTCGTCGACCTGATAGTGCGAATCATCCGGCTTCGCACGTCCGGCGATATCAAACGAGCGGACAGCGCAATCCCAGCTCGAGATGATCGAAGCCTGGAAGCCGCTCCCTCCACCAATCTCGACGACACTGGACCCGGGTGGAAATAACTTGCGGACCGATTCGAGCTCATGGCGACGGACCCGATTGAGCAAGTCCGGCATTGGCGTCAGGGTGTTGCTCGGCCGCCACTTCCATGCGTGCCGGCAGCCGGTTCGCCAAGTGACGTGGTGGCGAGCGTAAAGGCGTAAGGAGACATCCATTTCGTAGCGGGCAGGCGAACCACGTATTCGTGCACCCAAAGCAGCACCGTCGACGATGCGACAGCGGCATGGTGAACGAAGCGCCGCCCGCGAGTTTGCCAGCGTTGTGTCGTCATGCGCGTTCCCTGATTGCACACGCCATAGTGCGCCGGCAACAGGTAGCCACTTCCTTTCACCGACAAACCGGCTTCCATATGGGCGCGGGACAGATCGTCTGCTGACAGTGGAACATGTATATCGTAAATCTCGCGCGAGAGCGTTCTTTGCAACGCACCGACGCTTCCCCGCATGTTGGGAATGAGCGTGAGGAGTGCGCCACCGGGACGCGCAAACCGCGCAAGGGCGCCGATAACGGCGGCGGTGTTTTCAAAGTGCTCGACCAGCCCAAACGAAAATACGAGGTCGTAGCCGGGCGACGGAAAGGCATCGAAGGTCCAAAGATCGCCGCAGTAGATCTCTCCATCGATGCGCTCACGCCGCAAAATCTGGCGTGCTTTGTCGCAGCCGATCGGGGAGTAGTCGAGCCCCGCGACGCGCAATCCGAATTGCTTGGCGAAGTAGGGAAGAAGCTGTGAACGTCCGCAACCGATTTCGATCAACGACGAGCCGGGCGCGGCCACACGACGAACACAGTCATCGATGAATCGATGAAATGGACGGCGAAACAGGCTTCGTACACCCTTGACTGCGGGATCGAATGCTTCGGGGAGGCGCTTCTCGGCCTCCCAGCTGGAATCCCAATACCCCCGTCCAACGCGCTCAGTCATGAGGCCCGTTGCGGGAAACGCCGCGTTTGGAGCGTCGCTTTGAGGCGGATACGCAGCCAGATGGCCGACGCAAGATATGCGATGGCGGCTGAGATGGGAATTGCGGCGCTGCCCAGCACCGGCCCGAGAATGACGTTGGCCACGACGGCGCAGGCTACGCTGAAGATGGCGCCGACCAGCAGCGCCCGGCTTTGACCCTCGACCAGCAACAGCCGGCCATAGACAACGCCGGCGAGATAGGCAGGCGCCTGGAGTACATAGAGTGAGTTCAGTGTCGAGACTGCAGCAATGTCCTATGTGCCGAAGCGTCCTCCGCCGAAGACGGCGGCAACCATTGCTGTCGAGATGAGCGCGAGCACGATCGCCAGCGCAGTGCCGCCGCCGAGGGTCAATATCTCTCCGAATCGAACGAAATTTCCTTGTTCCGCGATGGTTCCCTCCTTGCGCAAACGCGCGTAGTAAGGGACGACTGCGGTGGCCAACGCCGATCCGACGAACCCGAGAATCAGCACCGCAAGTTTGCTCGCGTAGTTGACGGCCGCCACGGTACCGGTGCCCTGGCGAGCGGCGAAGGTGGTATCAACGACTTCCAGCAACATCAGAGTCAGCGTCCCGCCCAGCATGGCGAAGTATTGCGACGACGCCTGGGCGAGCAACGGTTTGACGCCGCGTGGCAGGGTGGGTCGACGCAGCAGGCGCATGCGAGCCGCGAGCGAGACTGCGCCAATCAGTTGCAGAGTGAACCCCGCGACGACGCCATACATCAGGTACTGCAGGCGTTCCGCTTCCGGCGCCAAGCCGACAAAAGCGATTACCGACAGAGGCACCGCGATGGGCATCAGGCTGCCCGCGGCGAACTGCTCATAGCCGTTTAGCACCGCGAGCCAGAACTTGCCGATTGCGTCGATCGCCACTACTGGCAAAAGCCAGTAAAACAGGCGGCGCGCTAGATCGAGCTTCGCGTCATCAAAACCTCGAGCGATAAACGGGAGCAGGAACGGAAAAAAAATCGCTGAGGCGAGCATCGCCGCTGCAATGAGCCCAAGCGAACTCAGGAAAAAAGCCGCCGTTAGATCGGATGCCGACCGCTGTCCGTGATCGTGCCGTACGGCGAGTAGCGTGGGAACGAAACCGGCGCCAATCGAATTGCCTGCGGCATTAATGAGAAACATCGGAATCAGAGCGGCGACCAGGAAAGCCTCGATCTGATCGGCGCGTCCGAAGAAGTGCGCGGTGACGCTTTCCCTGCCCAGCGTGGCGAGGCCGGTGATCGCCGAAAGAGTTGCAATCCAGACAGCCGAGGACACAAAGCGGTGTGCCCTTTGCGCGTGCCCTGCGCGGGCGCGATGCGCGTCAAGGAATCTTCCTTCGATAGCTGCGGCATGCTACGGTGCCGGCATGCGCTGCGGTCGCGATGGGTCTGGCGGGAGTCCCGGTGCCAATTCCGGCACGCCGCCGCGGAAGCCTGCTAGGGTCAAGTCCGGCCTGCTATTGGCTTAAGTCCATCCGCCCACGCCAGCACCAGCGCGATCAACGCCGCAAGTAACACTCCCGCGACCAAGCCCGAAGCCGTGATGGCGGCGATCTGCCGGTAAGACGGTTCGCGCACAACCGGCGGCGACACAAAGCGCAGCCCGTCGTTCAGGAGATAGCGGATCTGGTTGACGTTGAACTTCGCCGTGTTGAAGCTCTCGTGCACAGCGTCCGACGCCTTGTCTGCATTGCGGAAATTCTCGGAGAGCGCTCCTTCGAGCGAGACGAGCTTCTGCCGGCCGAGCGAGACCTTGTCGATTTCCGAGCGTGCCCGCTCGAGAAACGCGATATCCGATTGAAGCTTTTCCCGATCGCGGGCGAGCTTACGCAGGGTTTCGTTGATCTCTGCGATGTACGACTCGACTCCAACGAGCTGCGTTACCGGCGAAAAGTAACGGGCACCGCCTTTTTCCAGCGATACGACCTGCCGCGGATTTTCGCGGCCGGCTTCGGGGTAGCGGCGATTGATATCCCGCAACTCGATAAGCCGCTGCTGCTGCTGCGCAAGCAGGAACGTGTTCTGTAAAGCTTCATTCTCGAGCTTGCCGAGCGCCATGCGGGTCTCGTTGAGATTGAGTCCGACGAAGTCCTGGATCCTGCCGCGAATCAGCGCATCGCTCACGTAATCCCCGGTCGCAAATGCGAGCTTGCGAGCAAGCTCTGCGTTGCGCGCCTCGACCTGAATTTCTGCGCCGACAAACTGGTTTTCCAACTTCGCACTGTCAGGCAGATCCTTGACGTCTCCCTTGACGAATCCGAACGCAGGTCGAACCCAGGGCGACACACCGTCACCTGTGGCCACCTTGGAGCGAACCATTGCAATTTCATCGGGGGTGAATTCCTTGCGCACCTCCAGGAACGCGATGAACGCAGGGCCGTCGAGCAAAGGGATGGAATAGCGCTTGTAATCCGCCAGCGGCACGGTCGGCGTTTGCAGCACACCCTCGCCACGATACGACGCGCTT
>VBCY01000290.1 GCA_005882995.1 Betaproteobacteria bacterium | reverse complement strand
CGCGGATAGTGTCGACTATGCGCAGCTGAGCATAGGAGGCACACCTGGGCAAGCTGGCACGTGCAAAACGGCACGCCTCTCTATGCCTTGCAGGAAATGGGCGGCTGGTCGAGTACGGAGATGGTGCGGCGTTACGCGCATCTTACTGCGGACCACTTGGCGCCTTTTGCGGAACGCCTCAGTGCGTTGCGTGCCGTGGAAACGAAAAGTTACGGCACAACTACGTCACAGCCCGCAAATTGAAAGGGCCTGCATCGCTGCAAGCCCTTGATTTAGTGGTTGCGGGGGAAGGATTTGAACCTTCGACCTTCGGGTTATGAGCCCGACGAGCTGCCAGACTGCTCCACCCCGCGATTGAGCCCATAATTGTAGTTCGTTTGGGCATCTCGGGTCAATGCCGGCTCATCCCCCAGCTCAATGACCTAGCTCCACGAGCCTTAAAAAGCGACGTTGTTTCGGCCTTTGAGCGCAAGCATCTCGCGAGCCTCGTCCGCTGTCGCAATATCGAGCGAAAGCTCGCTCAGGATCGTGCGGATCTTGGCAACCTGCGCGGCATTGCTATGGGCGAGCTCTCCCTTGCGCAAGTAGATGCTGTCCTCGAGGCCGACGCGACAGTGTCCGCCCATGATCGCGCCCATCGTCACAAGGCCCATCTGATGTCGGCCCGCGCCGAGAATCGACCAGTGATAACTGTCGCCGAACAGATGATCCGCGGTACGGCGCATGTGCATCAGGTTGTCCGTCTCGGGTCCGATGCCGCCGAGGATTCCGAAGATGGTCTGAACCAGCATCGGCGGCTCTACCAGCCCGCGATCGACAAAATGCGCAAGATTGTAGAGATGCCCAACGTCGTAGCATTCGAATTCGAACTTGGTGCCGCATTCCTTGCCGAGATGCTCGAGCGAGAACTCGATGTCCTTGTAGGTGTTTCGGAAAATGAAGTCGCGCGTAGCCTCGAGATATTGCGGCTCCCACTCGTGCTTCCACTCCTTGTACTTGCCTACGAGATGGAAGAGCCCGAAGTTCATCGACCCCATGTTGAGCGAGCACATCTCCGGCTTTGCTGCGAGCGGCGCCTCGAGACGCTGCTGCACCGTCATGTTATGACCGCCGCCCGTCGTGATGTTGATAACCGCATCGGTCTCGGCCTTGATCCGGGGTAGAAACTGCATGAACACTTTCGGATCCGGCGTCGGGCGACCGTCGCGAGGATCGCGCGCATGCAGGTGAATGATCGCTGCTCCGGCGCGCCACGCGCCAATCGCCTCTGCGGCGATTTCCTCGGGAGTCACTGGAAGGTATGGCGTCATCGTCGGCGTATGAATGGAACCCGTCACCGCGCACGTGATGATCACCTTGTCGCGACGCGCAGCCATGTTTCAGTCCTCCGAGTTCGTTGCAATCGGTTTATCAAACGAGCGACTCGACGTTGCCGCATACCGACAGCGCCTGGCCGGAAATGCTGCTTCCCGCCTCGGTGGCCAGGAACAATGCCATATCGGCGATCTCCTGCTCCGTGACCTTCTTGCGCAACGAAACGCGCTCCAGCAATTGCGCCTCGAACGCTTGCTCTGTCACATTCAATGCCTTCGCCTTGGCAGAAATCACGCGCTTGATCCGCTCTCCATCGACAACTCCCGGTTGGATCGCATTGACCCGAATCTTCGACGGCCCCAACTCGATCGCCAGACTCTTGGTAAATCCAACGACCGCCCATTTGGCTGAGGAGTATGGCGTACGCAAAGGAAAGCCGAGCCGCCCCGCCACCGACGACAAATTGATAATGGACCCGCCGCCGGCTGACTTCAGCAGGGGCACGGCGCGGCGAGTGCAATAGAACATGCCGTTCAAATCCACCGCAATAGTGCGATTCCAGTCATCGATGCTTATGTCTTCGACGCGTGCCGTCGGTCCGGCGATACCGGCGTTGTTGATCAGCACGTCGAGCCCATTGAGGAACGATGCGGCCGCATTGAACAGCGCATCCACCTGGCTCGGATCAGCGACGTCGGTCACGCAGCTTCCGACTTCTGGCATCGCCTGCTTCGTGGCAGCAAGCGCCGCCTTATCGATATCGCATATGAATACCCTGGCGCCGGCATTGGCAAATGTTTCTGCGAATGCCCGCCCGATACCTGCGGCGCCTGCGGTGACAAGGACACGCAATCCGTCAGCGGATGTGTTCATAACCTTTCCGTTTCTGAGGCGCTCGGCCGCCAGACAAGAAGACGCCCTTCGATGCGCGTCACAATGAAATCGAGGATCAGGGCGCACATCGTCAACACCAGAATCCCCGCGAACACCGTATCGATGTCGAACACGCCTTCGGCCTGATGAATCAGATAACCGACGCCTTTCGCCGAGCCCAGATACTCGCCTACCACGGCGCCGACGAAAGCGAGCCCGACCGACGTGTGAAGGCTGGAGAACACCCAGCTCGTGGCTGAAGGCAGATACACGTAGCGCAGGAGCTGGCGTCCCGTCGCGCCGAGCATCCGTGCATTGGCCAGCACGACGGGGCTCACTTCCTTGACGCCCTGGTAGACGTTGAAGAAGACGATGAAGAAGACGAGCGTAACACCGAACACAACCTTGGACGTAATGCCCAGACCGAACCACACCGCAAAGATTGGCGCCAGAATGACCCGCGGCATCGCATTCATCGCCTTGATGTACGGATCGGCCAGCGTCGACGCGGTTGGCGCGAGCGCCAGCCAGCAGCGTCTCGATCAGCGTCACGCCAAGATGCAGATAGATGCTGCCGCCGGCGAACCAGCTCCAGATGCGCTTCGCCACTTCGATCGGTTGACCGAAGAAAAACTTGGCGCGCGTCGGATCGTCGAAGTAGAAGGGCGGGATGAGGCCCGGCTCCGTCATAACGTACCAGAATACGAACACGCCTCCCAACAGCAGGGCGTGATAGAGCGAGAGCCTGGCGCGTGAAGCGCGCTGGCCTGTGCGCCTGGGCGCTGCCGCCGTGGCGCTCGATGTCGGCGCATCTTGCGAGCTAATTCTTTCGGCTTCTCGCATAGCCCTTGAGCACTTCGTCCTTCATCGCGTGCCAGATCTGGGTGTGCAGCTCGACGAAGCGCGGCGTCAGGCGAATCTCGTTGACATCGCGCGGTCGCGGCAGGTCGATTGTGAATTCTCCGATCGGTCGCGTCGCGGGTCCTGCCGAAAGAACCACCACCCGGTCCGACAAGGCGATGGCTTCCTCGAGGTCGTGGGTGATGAACAGCACCGATTTGCGGTCCGCCGACCATAAGTCGAGCAGCTCATTTTCCATCAATTGACGAGTCTGAACGTCGAGCGCGGAGAAAGGCTCATCCATGAGCAGGATCTCAGGATCGAGGATCAGCATCTGCGCGAGCGCTACGCGTTTTCGCATACCACCGGAAAGCTCGTGGGGATAGCGCTGCTCGAAGCCGCTCAAGCCCACCCTGGCCAGCCACTCCCGTGCACGGGTTTCGGCTTCGGCGCGCGGCACTCCGGCGAACTGCAGGCCGGCGATGACATTATCAAGCGCGTTGCGCCACGGCATCAGCGACTCGGCCTGGAACATGTAACCCGAGCGGCGATTGATTCCGGACAACGGCTCGCCCAGCACGCGCACGCCTCCCGACGAAGGCTCGAGCAATCCGGCGGCGACATTGAGCAGCGTCGATTTGCCGCAACCGGTCGGTCCGACCACTGAGACGAATTCGCCGACGCGAACCGAGAGGCTCGTGTCCTTGACCGCTGTGTAACGATCGCCCTGCCGCTCGCGCGAAGCGAAAGCGCAGGTGACGCGTTCGAGCAGCAGTGCGGGCGTACTCATCGCGGCGTATCGCCCTTTGACAAGTTCAGGTAGCGCTACCTTTTGTACTTGGCCAACGCCTTCTGCGCGTAGCTGTTGTCGAAGGTCTGTGCGAGCTTGATGTCCGCCGGCTTGATCGCGGGGTTGAACGCGGCGAGGTATTCCGGCGGCACGGAGGCAACAACATCTTCCGGCGTCGCCTTCTGTATCCAGATGAGCGCGCGCACCATGGCGTTGGTGAGAGCCTGCACGGTGTTGGGATTCTTCTGGATGAAACTGATCGGCGCGTAAAGTGCGCCGGCCGGCATGTCCGCGGTGCCAAACACCGCTTCCGTTCCCTTGGCTGTGCGCGTGTCTGCGATGATCACGACGGCTCCCATTTTTTCGAGCTTCGCGATGACTGGATCGAGGTTCGAAACTGCATCGACCTGTCCGCTGGTGATTGCCGCCACTACGCCCGCGGACGTTCCGACCCCGATGATCGACACATCGTCGCCCTTGAGTCCGTCCTTCGCCAGCATGTGCAGCACCATGCGATTGGTGCTCGAACCTGGAGCGCTGACACCGATCTTCATGCCCTTCAAATCCTTGGGAGATTTGTAGTTCGCGGCCTTGGACTTTGCGAGCGCCAGGCAGATCATAGGATAGCGGCCCTCGAGCACGAAGCCCTGCAGCTGCAATCCTTTCGGTTGCTGATCGATGGTGTTTTCCCAAGCGCCGGAGACCACATCGGCGCTGCCGCCGACCACGGCCTGCAGCGCTTTGGAGCCGCCTTCGAAATCGCTGATCTCGACGTCGAGCCCTTCATCCTTGAAGTAGCCAAGGCGCTCGGCGATGGTGAGCGGTAAATAGTAGAACGCGGCCTTGCCGCCGACAGCGATGCTGACCTTAGGTTTTTCGGGCTTGCTCTGCGCGAGTGCGCTGAACGGCAGCGCCGCGGCAAGCATTGCGACGATTAATGTCCGCAAAAAGCTCATCGTTCCCTCCAGAAGTGCCCATCTATCGATGGGTGATGCGCGGCTTCGTGGCGGCGCTTGTTGCGCGATGCTCACATGGCAGCATCAACGCTGTCAACGACGTGTCCGGCGTCGTCCCGACGAAGGCCGGGATCCAATTGCGTACCCTTCGTCGTCTCGCTGCACCGGAGCCGCACATACTCGCGCGCGTTCAAATCGCTCTCGCCGCGCGCAGCCGCTCGATGTCGTCGGGGCCGTAGCCGATACTACGCAGGACCTGCTCGGTGTGCTCGCCCAGCCTTGGGCCAACCCAGCGCATCTCGCCCGGCGTGTCGGAGAGTTTGGGAACGATGCCTGGCAGCTTGAGCGGTGTGCCATCGAGCAACGTCGTCTGGCAGATCATTTCGCGCGCCAGGTATTGTGGATCCGTGGCGATGTCCGCAGCGGTGTAGATCTTCGCACAAGGTACGTCGGCCGCCTTGAGCGTAGCGATGACATCGTCGAGATCGTGATTGAGGGTCCAGGCGGCTATGGCGCCGTCGATTTCCGCCGTGCGCCTGACTCGCCCGACGTTGCTCGCCAATTCCGGATCCTGCCCCAGATCGTCGCGGCCGATCGCGTGCATCAGTCGCTTGTAGATACTGTCGGCGTTGCCGCCGATCACGACGCTTTTGCCATCGCGCGTCGTGTAAGTGTTCGATGGGACGATGTTGGTGAGCCCTGTACCGATGCGGTCGCGAATCTCGCCGAAGAGATCGTAGTCCGGCAGCATGCTCTCCATCATGTTGAACACCGCCTCGTAGAGCGCGACGTCGACCACCTGCCCTTTGCCACGAGGCGAGCGCATCGCCGATGCTGATATTCATGCGCACTGGAGGTCGGTCGGGAAAACCGGTGATGTGACGCATGCCGCCCATCGATTCGCCGACGGATCCGAATCCGGGCTGGTCGCGATACGGACCCGTTTGCCCGAATCCGGAAAGTCGAATCATTATGAGACCCGGATTTGCTGCCGCGAGCGCCTCGTAGCCGAGGCCCCACTTTTCCAGCGTTCCGGGACGAAAATTCTCGATGACGATGTCGGCCGTGCGAGCAAGCCGGCGGATGACCTCCTGACCTTCGGATTTGCGCAAATCGACGGTCACCGATTTCTTGTTCCGCCCCTGCACGTACCACCACAGCGACGTTCCCTCGTGGAGCAGGCGCCATTGCCGCAGTGGGTCGCCGCCCGCGGGCGGTTCAACCTTGATCACCTCGGCGCCGAACTCGGCGAAGATTTTGCCTGCGAACGGCCCCGCGATGAGCTGGCCGAGCTCCAGCACCTTCAGTCCGTCGAGAGCGGAAGTTGGTGCCGCCATGGACTGCATCAGATCGTGTTGCCGCTGCGTCGCGCGCGCAGCGCCTCTTCCAGCTTGGGAAGCTTGTCCGCCATCTCGGGGCCGACATAGATCTGCGGATTGGACGGTGGATCCTTGGGGCGTTCCTCGTGTTCGTGCGCCGCGATGCGCTCGCGTGCGTTCTCGAATGCCTTCGCGAACGAATCCTCGAAGCGCAACGCGTGCTGGAACAACGCATCGCCGAAATACGTCGATTCACTCTCGCTGCCACAGCCGAAGGACGTGCGATCGGAGGCAGACGCCGTCATGACGAGCGTGTGCTCGTCCTTGAGGGCGTCGATGAACCCGCCGGAGTAGCAAGCCGAAACCACGATGATCCGCCACTTGATGCCCGCATCGTCGAGCATTCCGCGCAAGGCTTCGGGAGCAAGCTGATCGAGTTCCAGCGGCGGAAAATCGACAACCAGCCGGTGATCGCGCGTGCCGTGACTTTCCAGATACAACATGACCACGTCGTCATCTGCATCGATCGTGGCGCCAATCTCCTCGAGCGTTTGGCGCAGATTGCTCACGGTCGCCAGCGGCTTGTCGAGGACGGTGTAAGGACTGTTGATCAGCAGGATCGAGCGTCCGTCGGTGTCGAAGCGCTCGTTGAACAGCTCGCGCGCGACATCCATGTCTTTGCGGAACACGTCTTCGCCGGCGTAGGGTGCAAAACCTACGAAGTAAAGGTCGGTCGTTCCGGAGCGTTCGTCCTCCAGAGCGTCCAGTGCATCCGCAAGGAGCTGCGGCTGTGCCGCGAGCGCCTTTTCCGAAGCCGGGCTGGTGTAGCGGTTGTCACGGCTTGCTGTTTCCGATGTCGCGCTTTCCCACCAGGGTTGATACGCCCAGATGGCGAGCGGAACAGCGGCGAGCAACAGCGCCGCCCCGCCGATCGAACGCCCCCAAAACCAGGGCTGGCCCGGCATCAAAGCGGTCGCCACCGAACGCCAATAAATGAACGCGAGCCACGCAAGAAAAACCCAGAAACCGGTCCATTGAATGGAAACGCCAAACACTGCGTCGTGCGTTCCGGGAAGCGTGAGAATGAGCTGCAGCAGGTCAAGCGCGGGAACACTCGACAGCACAAGGACCGGAACGGCCAGTTTCAAGTGCGCTTGCCGATAGAGCGCGCCAAGAACGGCGCCCGTCAGCAACAGCACCGCAGCCAGAAAGCCTTCGTAGACGATCGCATGCGTCGAAAACAGCGGGTAAGGGCCCGCGCGCAGAAAATCGATCAACAAGTCAGCGAGGACGTCGATGCCAAACAGCAACAGAAGCTGACCTATCGTGACACGGAAGGCAAGCAGCGAGACCGGCAGGCCGAACGCAATTCGAAGGCCGCTGCGCAAATTGCGCCAGAAATCGAACAGGAGCTGCTTCACTCGATCACGCCAGCCAGAACGCGAAATGCGCGCGAAAGGCGCGCGGATCGTCAGGCGAGCGCATGTTCGGCAATGTACGCCTTGACAGCATCGGCGTCGACGCCCAGAACCGCACAACGCTGCGGCAGTTCTTCCAGCCCGATGTAGGCTCGCGGACGCTCTGGTTCTCTGCCAAGCGCTTCAGCAATGGTCTGTGCAAATTTGACCGGCAGCGCAGTCTCGACGCAGATCAGCGGCACTCCCGGTTCGCGGTTGGCAAGTCCCACTTTGATGCCGTCGGCGGTGTGAGGATCGACGACCACGCGATGCTTCTCGGCGATGCTGCGAATGGTGGTGATGCGATCCGCGTGGGTGCTGCGGCCGGAGACAAATGACGACGTGCGCAGCTTCGCTGCAAGCGGCGTGCCGCTCACATCGAAGCCACCTTCGCGATCGAGCTGATCCCACAGTGCAAGCACCGTTGCCGGGTCGCGGTCTGCGAGATCGAATACCAGGCGCTCGAAGTTGGACGCCTTCGAGATGTCCATCGATGGGCTCGAAGTGGCGACGACTTTGGCGAAATCGCGTGCCATGTAACGCCCCGTCCTGAAAAACTCGTCGAGTACGTCGTTTTCATTGGTGGCGACGATGAGCCGTCGAATCGGCAAGCCCATCTGCCGGGCGACATGGCCCGCCAGGATGTTGCCGAAGTTGCCGGACGGAACGGCAAAGGCGACCGCCTCCTCCTCATTGCGCGTGGCGGCAAAGTAGGCCTTGAAGTAGTAGACGACTTGCGCCGCGACGCGCGCCCAGTTGATCGAATTGACAGCGCCGAGGCGCCAGCGGCGCTTGAATTCACGATCGCCGGCGATTTTTTTGACGATGTCCTGGCAATCGTCGAATACGCCCTCGATCGCAATGTTGAAAATGTTTGGCTCGGACAGCGCGTACATCTGCGCGGTCTGGAAGGCGGTCATGCGGCCACGCGGAGACAGCATGAACACCGATATGCCGCGCTTGCCACGCATCGCGTATTCCGCCGATGACCCGGTATCGCCCGATGTAGCGCCCAGGATATTGAGTGTTGCGCCCTCCTTCGCCAGCACATGCTCGAAGAGGTTGCCCAGGAGCTGCAGCGCGATGTCCTTGAAAGCGAGCGTCGGTCCGTTGGCGAGGCGCAGGAGGTGGAGTCCCGGCTCCAACGTCGCGAGCGGCGTGATTTCTTCGCTGCCGAAAGTGGCGACGGTATAGGTGCGAGCGATGATGCTCTTGAGATCGGCCGGCGCGATGTCGTCGATGTAGCGCGAAAGGATTTCGAAGGCGAGATCCTGATAACCGAGGTGGCGCATTCGCGCGAGATCCTGGGTCGTCAATCGAGGGTAGCGATCGGGCACGACAAGGCCGCCGTCCGGTGCAAGGCCCTCGATAAGAATCGACGTGAACGGCTGCGGCGGCATTCCGCCGCGGGTGCTCACGTAGCGCATGCTTACGTGCGTCGTCCCCGCGAACGCAGGGACCCTGAAGCGTTCGCGGCAAGACGCTGGGTTCCCGCTTGCGCGGGAACGACGATGCTAATCAATTCAGCTCCTCGAGCCGGATGCGTACCACCTTGTCGCGCACGGT
>VBCY01000289.1 GCA_005882995.1 Betaproteobacteria bacterium | reverse complement strand
GAGTCCTCCCAGGCGGCGATCGCAAACCCGGCGCGCCGCAACGCCTCACGGGTAGCGTCTGCGGAAAGCAAATGACCCGATCCGCTAGCGCTTGCCCATGGCATGGGGGAGTAAGATTCGCCGCCCGCGCCGCTCGTGACGTCGCTGAAGGCGTACTTGCCTCCAGGGCGCAGCACGCGATGGATTTCTTGATACAGTCGGTCGCGATCGGCGATGTTCATCGCCACGTTCTGTGACCACACCACGTCGAAGCTCGCCGCTACAAAGGGAATGGCCCGTGCGTCGCCCTGGCGATAGTCGACGTGGTCTTCGAGGTGCGTCAAATGCGCAAGCCTGGTTGCGATGTCGACGAATGCGGGCGTCAAGTCCACTCCAATGACGTGGCAGCCGTAGGTCGACGCGAGGAACCGCGAAGGGCCGCCGAGGCCGCAACCTAAGTCGAGAACTTTCTCCTGGCCGGTGAAGCCGACGCACGCGGCAAGTTCCAGCGTCGCCGGGCGTCCGCGCGTGTGGAATTCGTCGATGGGCGCGAGATCGTCGGGCGTGAGATGGTGGAGATCCTTGCCGGCGCGTTGAAGCGCGCCGACGATCGCGTCGAATAGCGCGAGCCGGCCGTAATGCTGCTGAATGCTGTGCTGGTCGATGGAACGAAGAACGACCGGAATCGTTCGGGACAGTCTACGTCAGGAACAAAAAGCTCGCGAGCCGCAGCGACTTTGTCGCCGCTCCAGCCCGCGAGCCCGGTGGTTCGACCTTTCGGCCGTGGCTGCTAATGGCTCGAGATGATGTACCAGTTCGTGCCGTCGGATTGCACGGTGACCGCGTTCGGCGTGGTGGGCGGCGACGACAACACATAGTTAGGTCCGCCGTCCACATTCGCAACGCCCTGCACGTCGCATGCACCTGACGAAGTGCTGATGCGCTTGATCACAAAAATTCTACCCGTGTTGCTCGCGGCGGCCGGCAGGACCATGTGTTTGGTCGCAGCGCCCGGGTTGGTGCAGAGCACGGTGTAATCCGTCGACAGGATGGTGTAATCGCCGTTCGGCGTTACGATCGGTGCACTGGTCGCATATCCCGAGGGGCCTACCAGCGACGTCCCGGGTGTGGGCCATACGCCGCCGACCTTCGGGCCGTAAATGACCTCCGTCGTAGTGTCGATGTAGAAGTCGCCATCCGCGCCGTTGAGATTGTTAGGCGCGCCCGTGCCATTCAGCACCGTGCTTCCTTTGGCGCCTGTCGGTCCGGTCGCTCCAGCGGGGCCTGTTGCGCCCGTCGCTCCGGCAGGTCCGGTTGCGCCGGCCGCGCCGGCTGCGCCCGTGGCTCCCGCGGGCCCGGTTGCGCCGGTTGCACCAGCGGCACCCGCTGCGCCCGTGGCTCCGGCAGGACCGGTTGCACCGGCGGCACCCGCTGCGCCAGCCGGCCCCGTGTCACCCATCGGACCCGCCGCGCCTGTCGCGCCCGTGGCACCAGCAGGACCCACCAATGATGTACCCGAAACAGGCCATGCACCGGCAACCTTGGGACCGTAGACGACCTCGGCCGCAGTGTCGATGTAGAAGTCACCGTCTGCGCCGTTGGCGTTATTCGGAGCGCCGGTACCATTCAAAACCGTGTTGCCGTTCGTACCTGCGGCGCCCGTGTCACCCATCGCACCCGTCGCACCCGCCGCACCCGTAGGACCCGCCGGCCCGGTGACACCTTGCGGTCCCGTCGCGCCTGCTGCACCAGCCGCCCCGCTGGGGCCCGTGGGCCCCGTTGGCCCGGCCGGACCGGTTGCACCAGTTGGACCGGCAGCGATGGTGACGCATGTCCAGCCGCCCGACCCGTTCGACTGCGGCACTTGGTTCGTCGTGCATCCCTGGGGAAGCTGGTAGCTGCCGGCAACGCCCACGATCGGGTTCACTGCCGTCCCTGTGACACTGACGCCTGTTCCGGCGCCGACGCTGGCGACGTAGCCGCCTTGCGGAGGCGCGAAGTACCCATCGACATCGGCGATGACGTTGGTCGTCACCTGCACCGGCATTCCCAGATAGAACTTGACCGAACCGTCTACGGGAACGATGGCGGAGTTAGCCGTGCCACGGTGCGCATTGAAGTTCATCACCACCGATTGAGTGAGCGTGCCGAAGTTGCTGGTATTGCTGGCTGCCATGAAGGCATCGAAATTGGGATCGGTAACCGTCAAGGTGATGGCCACCGCCGAGAAGTTCGCCGGCAGACCGCAATTCGATGCCGATCCGCCCTGCGGCGCGAAGTTATTCAAGTTCGCGGACACGCTAAAAGCGCTCCCGCCAACCATCGGAGCGTTGTAGGGCGCCGTCGTGCCGTACCGTGTGTCGAGAATCCGGCATGGCACAATCGGCGTGTAGACGAGATCCTGTGTTGTGTCGCCCAGCGCCTTGATGCTGATACGGCTTGGCGAAGTATCGTTGTATTGGATATCTGCCGCATTGGACAGAACATCGCGCAGCCCTGAAAGCGATCCCGCAACGCTTGCGGCCAGAAGTTGGTCGGCACGCAGTTTTTCAAGCATGCTGCGCAGTTGGTCGCTGGTGAGCGCGGCGCCCGACTTCTCCAATTGGGTTCCCCACGTGGAGACGACGCCATCGATGATGGTCGATCGATTGAGATCGACAGCGAGAAGGCCATCCGGCTTGATCGGAGCGGTTGCGGATGTCGATGTGCCGGCCCATCCGGCAATTGCGATGGCGATCGCCTGCACCAACAACTTGCGGTTATTCATTGTGTCTCCCTGGTTGAGTAAAACCAGGAGGCATAAAGCAATAAGCAAGCCACGCGTTGGAGATCGCATTCGCGCGCCGCTTCCGTGGGTCGGCATTGGCGGCGAGATGCGAGCAGACTTGCGCCCAAGCTCTTTCGCGCGCAATGCAATGGCTGAGCGTGCCCGAGCGCGGCATGCGATGCCGCCCCGCGTCAGCCACCAATGAGAAACTGCGCGTTCAGCGCGAAGCGCATCTGATCAGTGCTGCACAAGCTGGAGCCGACACATGGAATTACGTTCTTTAGCAGGCGAGAGTCGTTTGTGCCTCAACATGATCGTCAGGAACGAGGCGCCCAACATAGAGCGATGCCTCGCTGCCGTATCTGCTGTGATCTCGGCGTGGGTGATCTGCGATACAGGTTCCAGCGACGACACTCCGGCGATTGTTGAGCGATTCTTCCGTGGACGCGATGTACCGGGTGAGCTCCATCGATTCACTTTCTTCAATTTCGAGCAATCGAGAAACGAGGCGCTCGACCGAGCGCGCGCATCACGGCTCGGGTTTGACTATTTGCTGCTGGCCGAGGCCGACATGGAGCTGGTCGTCGAAGATCCTGGTTTTCGTTCGAATCTGTCAGCGGAATGCTATGCGGTGCGCCAGCAGAACCAGATCTCGTACTTCAACACAAGGCTGTTGCGAAGGGACTCTGTCGCTCGCTACAAGGGTGTCACGCACGAATTCCTCGACACGGCGGGGCAACCTCCGCGGTTGGAAGGCATCTGGTTCATCGATCACGCCAGCGGCACCAATCGCGCCGGAAAATTCGACCGTGATGCAAAACTCCTGCAGGAAGCGTTGAAGAGCGATCCCACCAACGCGCGCTACGTTTTCTATCTGGCGCAAAGTCTGCGCGACGCCGGAC
>VBCY01000288.1:1323-2737 GCA_005882995.1 Betaproteobacteria bacterium | reverse complement strand
GTTCCACAACAGAGCTTCCTGTCGCAGCACCGCGCCCTTGGGTCTTCCTGTCGTGCCTGAGGTATAGACAATCAGCAGCGGACAAGACAAATCGGTATGCGGGTTGCGGCCGTCGCCGCGCGCTTGCGCCAGCAGCAGGTCGAAGGCGCTTCCCTTGGGAGGCGTAAAATCGAGCCCCACGATCGCCGTATTAGGCAGGCTTTTTTCAAGCGCGGGCAGAATCTCCGCAAAAGCCTGCTCGAGCACGAGCACTTTTGCCCCGGCGTCCGACAGGATGAACAATTGCTCGGCCACCGCAAGTCGCCAGTTCAGCGGAACCAGCATGGCGCCGAGCCGTGCGCAGGCATAGAGCAGCACCAGATAATCAGGTCTGTTCAAGCTGAGGATCGCGACGCGATCACCGCGGCTGACGCCGAATTCGCCCTTCAGCGCGCATGCCGCCTGTTCGATGCGCGCACGGAAGCCCGCGTAACTCAGAATCCCGCTCTCGAATATGATCGCGGGCTTGTCCGGCGTGAACGCCGCGTTGCGCTCGATCAAACTGCAAAGGTCCACAGTTACTCGTCCGATTCGCCGGTCTCATACAGCGCTTCGCGGCCGATGCGGTCGAGACAGAGTTCGGCGGTCCACGGCAGCATCAGCGAACCGCAGCGGCTGTCGCGATAGATCCGTTCCAGCGGCAGCGATTTGAGCATCGCCTGACCTCCGCAGGTGCGGATCGCCAGCGTCGCGATCTCGTTGGCGCCTTCCATCGCCGAGTATTGCGCGGCATAGGCGCGCAGCACCTGCTCCTTGGTCGGATTGGCGCGGGCTTCGGTGATCGCCTGAAACCAGATCGCCTTGTCCTGTTCCAGCTTGATCTGCATCTGGGCCACCGCGATCTGCTTGGTCGGATACATCCGGCGTTTTACCGGCGGTGTGCCCGTCACCTCGCCGCGTAAGTATCGTAACGTGAAATCGTAAGCCGCCTGCGCCAAGCCGACATAGGTCGGCGACAGCGTCAGAAACATGTGCGGCCAGCGCATCGCCGCTTGAAAATAGACGCCGCGCGGCATCAGCGCCGCGTCCTCCGGCACGAACACATCCCTGAACAACAGCGTGCGCGACACCGTGCCGCGCATGCCCAGCGGATCCCAGTCGCCAACGACGGACACGCCGTCGGCCTTGGCTGGTATCGCGAGGTAGAGCGTGTTGCGGCGCAAGGCTTTATCGCCTTCGGCAACTTCAGTGCACAGCACGCCGTAATAATCGGCGTGACCGGAAAGCGACGCAAAAATCTTCTTGCCGTTGACGAGCCAGCCGCCTTTGACCGGTTTTGCCTCGGTGCTGAACGCGACGCCGCCTGCCGCGGCTGCGCCGCCTTCCGAGAATGGTTGCGAATAGATCGCGCCGTCCTCGACGATGCGTTTGTAGT
>VBCY01000288.1:0-1114 GCA_005882995.1 Betaproteobacteria bacterium | reverse complement strand
TGGCGTCGCGATCATAGGCCGCCGCGCGAGCCGCGAACACATTTTGGCCAAGCCTGCGCGCAGTCGCGATGATCGCGGCCTGTTCCCCGTTCAGCCGGAACGCCTCGGGATCGAAGATCGGCGCATCCGGATCGATCTCGTCGATATCAGTCGCGCTCTTACTGGCTTGCACCGTCATCATGCCATCACTGCTGTTGCAGCCGCATTGGCTTTCAGAAAGGAATCCAGCGCGGCGTTGAAGGCGCCCGGATGTTCCAGGTTGGCGAGATGACCGATGCCTTCAAGTTCAATGTATTTTGCGGATGGTATATACTTGGCCATCTTCGCCATCATCGGCGCCGGCGCGTTTTTGTCCTTCGAGCCCGGCAGCAGCAGCGTCGGCACCACGATATCTTTGAGCGCGGTGCGCTGGTCGAACCCCAACATTGAAAGCATGGTGGCGCGATAGGTCGCCTCGGGGACTGAGGCCATGCATTCGCGGGCAAGCTCCATGCCGCCGATATCAGGATCGTCCCCGACCAATTCCTTCACCAGTGATGGCGCAAGGGAGGCCAGCGTTTCGCCGCGATCGAGCGGACCGAGCCGCGCCTTGATGAAGGCTTTCTGCCAGTCGCCGTCAGGTTTGCCGAATGCCGGACTGGTCTGTGCGAGAACGATAGCGTTGGCGATATCAGGATGGTTCGCCAGCAACTGCTGAACGATCATGCCACCGATCGAATGCCCAACGAGGGTAGGTTTCATCGCACCAACCTGTTGCAGAAAGTCCTGCAGGGCGTCAGCGAGGGTGGCAATACTGACAGTTGCAAGCGGCGCCGACCCGCCATAACCCGGCATATCCCAGGCAACGGTGCGATAGCGATCCCTGAAAAACTTCAATTGGCCGCGCCACGCCCGCGCCGCGCCGCCGATTCCGTGCAGGAATACCAGCGGCGGCATGCTGGGATCGCCGGCGGCCTCATAACTGAGGCGGCCATCTTTGGTTTTCATGGGCGCGAGACGAGGCACGCCGGACCTCCGGTCAAATCAGACCTGCAGATGCTAACAGGACCGCGACGGTTGAAAAGCAATAACTTTATATTTAAAGCAATTTTGGGATTGTCGAACGGCCGCGGGT
>VBCY01000040.1 GCA_005882995.1 Betaproteobacteria bacterium | reverse complement strand
GCGCGGATAGATGTGTGTCACGTCCGCGGAATCCTGGCAGCTGCCTGTAGTACGCGTCCCGTAACCGATCCATTTGTCGCCGGCCGTGGCAACTTGCGCATCGCACCACTCGACGCCCGTCTTGTAATAGTGGCGCGGAACGGCGGCGTAGCGCGGCGAGGGCACGCAGGCGTTGGGCCCGGTTCCGGTGGCGACCGGCGTATTGAATCGAGCGTCGGGATAATTGTAGCGGTTGGGTGAAACTCCGCTGTACGCGTTGTTGTTGTGCCGGCAAACCAATCCGGCGCCATTCGCGTCCTCGAGCAGCGACATGCCCGAGGTAATGGTCACCGAGTCGATAAAGGTGGTTCGGTCACCGCTGCCGTCGGTTCCGGCGAAGCTGATGGTATGCGGCCCGGCCGCCGCAATGGAGAAGCCGTAGCTGAACGTGTCATATTGGTAGTACAGCGACGGCGCGGCCAGACTGCCCAGCGCGACACCGTCGACGCTGACGAGCACGGGTTGCGTCTGGTTACAGCAAGGGAAGCTGTAGTAGCGCGGTGCCGCCTTGAAGGTGATCCGGTACGAACCCGGATTCAGGTTGATCGTCTGCGAGAACGATCCGAGGTTTTGAACGAACGCGGCCTGCAGCAGCCCGTCGCCGCTGGGGTACGCGCTGAAGCTGCCGAAGTAGCGCGTGATGCCACTGCCGCCAGTGAACAGCCAATTGCCGCCGGCCGGGTTGTAGGCGTAGTCGCCGATCGCCGGTGCTTCGAACGACTGATTCGGTACCGGCACGGTCAATGTCGTCGACCCCGCCACGAGATCGCTGCACACTGCTGCTGAAGCCGCAGTCGGCAGCGGCGGACACATGGCGTCCGAGGTGCAGTCGTTGTGATCTATCGAGCATTTGCCCGGCGTAACTTGGGGTTGGCAGTCGCTGTCGGCGGTACATGACTTGGTTGTTTCGATACTGCACTTACCGGGATCCGGCGGACAATCGCTCGCGCTATTGCACGCAAGACCGGAGCCGGAGCAGGTCTGGCCAAACAGGCCGCAGTCGGAGTCGTTGAAGCAAGCAGTCACAAGGTCCTTGTCACACTTCCCGGCAAGTGTCGGGCAGGTGCTCGTACAAGCCAGTCCAGACGTGCTGCAAGCCCCGGGAACGATGGGACACTCGGCATCGCTGTGGCATGCCGACGCAACGATCGAACATTGGCCGCTGGGCAGACAATCGGCGTTAACCAGGCACGCACCGGCGTCGAGATTGCACGCTCCGGCCACGGTGGGACATTGCGCGTCAGTCGCACAGGAAGCATGGGTCACTGTGCATTGACCGTTGATGTCGGGACACTGGGCGTCGGAGAAGCAGCCTGGGGCATGCGAGATCGAGCACGATCCCGGTTGGGTCGGGCAGTCGGCTACGCCCTGACAGGTGTTTCCGACGATCGAACAAGTTCCTTTGGGCGGGCATTGTCCGTCGTTGAAGCACATTGTGCCGTCGCGGCTGCACGTGCCGGCGACGGACGGGCAATCACCGGAGCTCTGACACGTGGCGCCGTTGTTGCTGCATGCGCCGACGTTCGGGCAATCGGCATTGCTCAAGCACTGTCGTCCTGTCAACACCGAACACGTTCCCGGGTTCGGCGGACAATTCGCGTCCACGGCGCACAACGTGTGGCTGACGCTGCACTGTCTAGCGCCCGGACAATCCGCGTTGCTTTGGCACTGTCCACCGCTTACGCTGCACACGCCGGGCCCGCATACGGGTCCAAGATGGCAATCGCCGCACTCGTTCGTGCAGAGGTTGCATCCCGGCGGGATCCAGTCAACCGGGCAGGTTCCGGGGTCCGGCAGATTGCAGACTTCACTGACAGCATTGCAGGTTTGGGTCTGAACGTTGTTACACGTCTCCGGCACAACGTTCTGGCAGCTCGGATTGACGACACCGTCGCAGGTCTGTGGCGCAACACTGTCGCACGTCTGCGACCCGACGCCGTTGCAAGTCTGCGATTGCTGTCCTTGGCAACTCTGCCCCTGGGCGCCGCCGCAGGTCTGCGCGCTAAGATTATTGCATTGCTGGCTCTGTTCTCCGTTGCACGTCTGCGGCGTCACGCCGGCGCAGCTCTGTGGCGAGCCGCCACCGCAGGTCTGTGGGACAACGCCCTGACAGGTCTGGGAAGAGTTGGTTGGTGGCGGATCCGAGCAGGTCTGCGTCTGGACTGGCCCGTATTGCGGCCACAAAGGACTCCTCGAGTCGCACCACAGAATGTTGTCGTTCTGATAGAAATATTTCGGATCCTGCGCCGTCGTCCACGGCGACAGCAACGCGTGGGTGGTGGCGTCGACCTTCGAATAGGCGATGGAAAACGCCGTCGTGCTGCCGGCGCTCGGATCGATGTTCGGCGGAGCCCACGGGTAGTTGTAGTCGCCGTCCGTCGTCGATGCGGAGGAAGAGCTTGCCGACGCGCCAGTGCCGTTGGTGCGGCAATGCGCGGGATCGTTGGTGAGACCGACGCTCCAGTCGGAATTGCACCACATCCCGACCGTCACCCTTTGGGTGAGGTCGACATACTTGATCGTGCTCGCCCACGGGTCAGCCGGCACACGCGTCCAGTTCACGGTATTGGCCGCGTTCATCTGCGCATAGGGCGAGCCGTCGTCGTGAGCAGGCGGATCGTAGGTCAGCCGAGGGTTGTAATAGCTGTGGTTGAGTTCGGTGTTGTGAACGGGCGCCGGCCACAGGGTCCAGTATTCGTACACTTTGCCCGCCAGCGGCGAGTTGCCCGCGGGATAGCGCTCGAGCCCCGGCAGCGCTCCCGGATCGATGCCGCCCGAGCACGTCGGAGCGAGACTGCAGGTTCCCTCGGTCGCACCGCATGTGATGACAGGCGCCGTCGTGCTGCAGACTTTCTGGCGGCGCCGTTATACGCAGGGAACGGCAAACCGAACTGCTCGTAGACATATCCGGCGGTCTGATATTTGCCATGGCCGCCGAAGGTCAGATCGGTGTTGCTGTCGAGTCTGCCGCATGCAGCATTCATGTTGCCCGTGATGTCGCGACAATACTTGCTGATGGCGGCGTCGGGCAGAAAGTCGTAGAGCATCGACGTCGAATCGTCGACGGTCAGCATGATGTTCGGCTTGGCCTGGTTCTGCACGCTCAAGGGCTGATCGCCCAAAGCGGTCAGCGCGGCGTAGCCGGGCGTCGCCAGAGGTCCCAGGCCGACGAGCGCCGCCAAGACGCTCGCAAGCCAGCGTCGCCAGGGCGGGAGATGGATTAAAGGCCTCATATTGTTCTCGAATAAGCCTCTACTTGAGCATCGCCTGCAAGAATGATGCCGTGTTCTGCGGCCCATCGACCCGGATGGTCACCCGGTAGAAAGGAACGCTGGGCAAAGTCAGCGCCGCGTCGCCGATGGTTGTTCCGGAATTGACCTTGGGCGGCAGCATGTCGCAGCTCGCGAGCGTCGGGGCACCGGGAGCGCTGCACATGCGCTCGATCACGTAGCGGATCTCCGTCGCCTGGCCGGACATGCTCGAATCGACCAGGGTTCGCGCAAGCGTGAAGTTCGACTTCTTCTGCAGTTGCACCGGCACTCCGCGTGCGTCTTCTCCCGGTTGTCGCGACGCGAAATAGTTTTCTGCAGCGTAGTCCGCGTTGTGATCGGGAATGTGCACAACGTTGGCGATGTCGGCGTCCTGGAAAAGCCCTGCCGCGGCCTGCTCGACGGCTAAGTTCGCCGGCAGGATGGATGCCATCCGGAATGCGAGATTACCGATGACTGCATTGGTCGTATCCACTGAGCGGACGAGCGCGATGGCGGCCAGACTTAGCGCCACCATGACGATGAGCGCGATGAACAGCACGACCCCGCGCTGAAGCGCGTTGGCTGCCACAGGCACAAAGTAACGAAGATCGCGCGGCGCAGCTCTCATGAAACCGGGTTCCAGATGGGATTACGCAAAGGAATCGTCGTTTCGTAGACGCGGTAACGATAATTTCCGCCGGCCGCCGGAATCGTCCCTGTCAACAGCACGGGTGCTTCGAAAAGCGTCCACGTGTAATTGCCCAGGGTCTTGTCCCACTGCTCGCCGCGTACGACGATGCCGATGCGGATTGCTCTGATCTTGCTCAATGTCGAAGTGGTCGCCGCATGGACGCTTGCCGGACTCCACGCGCCAGTCGCCGGGGTCCATGTCACGCCCCCCGCGCCGTTGTCGATGCCGTACACAAGCTTCATGTTGACGATATTCGACGCAATGGGGTTGGGAGCGTTGGCGCCGGCTGCGCCCGTGTCATCCCAAAGCGCCGTACTGCGCAGGACGTTGTTGGACACATCGTATTCAACACGCTGTCCGCTGCCCTTCGGTCCGAGATTCAGGAGGTAAGCATCACTGGTAAAGCCGACGCTTGCACCGGTATGCGATAGCGTCACGATGCCGCTTACGTCGGGGCCTGCGACAGCGTTCACTCGGGATGCAGCGCAGTCTCCGCCCATTGAAATCGCAAGCACCAGGTCGCCGGATTTGAAGCCGTTCGGACTCTGCACCTGGTAGTCGGCGCCGGGCGCGGCATTAGCTACGAAGGGCACAGGGGCCACGACGCGCTGCGAGACGCTGTAGTTGACCACGAATGAATCGGGGTTCGTTGGCAATCCACTGTCGGTAATGAGCACCGGAATCGGCCGGAAAGTCGTCGACATGTTGCCCGTTGAAGTGCAGGTGCCCAACTCCTTGATCGCGTAGGCGACACCATTGCTGGCGTTCGCAAGCTCGACGTTCAACATGAAAGACGACAGCAAGCCATTCTGCTGAGCGTCGCCGACGCTGGTCGTGTTGCGCTTAATGCCCTCAGCGGCAGAGTAGACCTGGTAGATCACCAGCACGGCGATCATGCCGATGACGATGCCGACCATGACTTCGATCAGGCTGAAGCCGCGCAGCGCTTTGCGTTCCTCCCGTGGTCTCATGGACGCGCGTCAGTTCTGACCCACGACGCCGGTGGTGACGTAATTGTGCTTGGTGGAATCGCCGGGCAGGCTCCAGAAGATTTGCACTTGGACGACGCTGCTGGTCTTCGAGGGTGCTGTGGGCAACGATGCATCGTCCACCAGCACGACCGGCGGTGAGGCGGTAGAGCCTGGAATCTCGTTCTGAACCTGGTTCTTGAAGTTGATGTACTCGGGGCCGCTTGGGCTCGCGTACTTGGCCTGAAGCTGCGTCCGATCGTCGGTCCACATCTTCGAAATGAGCGCGTTCGCGAGATAAACCGCTTCGGCCCGATACTCCGAATCGTTGGTGAAGCGAATCGCCTGCGCCTGCAGTCCCACGATGCCGAGAATGCCAAAGGAGAAGATGAGGATGCCGATCAGCGCCTCGAGCAGGTAGGCGCCGCGTTGCGTATTGCGTAGTTGCATGGCCGTCTTTAGTCTGTTCCGCCGCGTTATGACGCCGGGCAGAAACGTGCGTCCGAGGATGCCACGCCTGAGTCCGGGTCGCAGAGTTTGATTCCGGTTGGCGTAACGCTGTCGATCACGACCCGCAACTTCCGCGGTGTCGCGATGTTGCCGTTGGTGACCTCGATCCACTGGAGCCTGGCGCTTGCATCGGGATTGTCGATGACGCGTCCGAGCCCGTTGAAGGTGGTTTCGGTGGCATTTGCGGGCTGCGCACTCACGGTGGTCTTCGAAGCTCCGTCCGTCCACTTGTAGGACTGGACCGCTTCGAAGTTGCCGGTCTCGTCGTTCAGACGCATGACTTGCCAGCCACCCGCAGCCGACGTATCGAGAATGAATTGCGCCTGCGTATTGCCGCGGAGCGCCTCCGTCTGAGCAAGCCGCACGCCCATCAAGGTGTTTTCCGCGCCATTCCGGATTTGCGTATTGCCCATGAAATCTGCGTACATCGGACCTGCAATGAGGATCAGAAAGGCGAAGATCGAGAGCGCGATCATCAGCTCGATCAAGGTAAATCCATGTTCACGCAGCATCGTCATGACGAACTCAGCTGCAAGAGCCGTCCTTGCGGGTCGCCCAACACCCGGCGTTGCCGGTCCAGCCCGATGCGGTGATCGTGCTGCTTTTCGCGTTGGCCTGGTTGATGGTGTAAGTGAAGCCGCTCATACCTTCGGCGACTTTTCCGGTGGCGGTGCCGCTGTATGTCGTCGCGGTTTCACCGGGACAGTCGATATCGAAGGCGCGCAAATTATTGACGATGGGCTTGATGATGGCGCAACTGCCGACGTAGGTACGGTTGTCCAGGTAAAACTGCTCATAGCGGGTGCGAAGATCGGAAAGCGCCGACGTCGCTTCGATGATCTTTCCGCGCTTGACGTAGTCGGCATAGTTGGGAAGGGCGATTGCCGCGAGGATGGCAACGATCGCCACGACAATCATGACTTCGATCATGGTGAAGCCGTCAGCCGCGTCCGGCGTGGCGATGGCTCGAGGCGTCGCGCATGCTCCCTTTTGCGTCACGAATCTTTCCCCTTTTTCGGCGATGGCATGGTATGCCGCCACTCGGCGCCGGGCAACGCAAGCCGATTAGAGGTATTGCCGGCGGAACAGACGGTTACAGTGCAAGCCAAGCGTCCGGGACAGGCGCTACAGCGGTCCGTCTAGGGACACAGTTCCTTGGTTTTATCGATTCGTGGCCTGCCACTGTTGGCAAGAACAACCTTGAGCGCATTTTGCCCCGATTTGCAGACGACAAAGGTTCCCATTTGCAGCCCGCCGTTGAGCAGCCTCGCATGCCCGAGGCTGGTATAGGAGACATAGTCGGCGATCGGACGGTTGCCCTGAACGGAAATGCCATCGGGGGCGGCGAATTCTCTGTGGAGGATAAGCTCGTCGTCATCGAGTTGCCCGTTGTGATTTTCGTCGACGTACATCAGCCACCCCGAAGTCCAATCGCCATGGTCGGTGCATTGCGAGCGATCACGAGTTTTGCACACATTGACGCGATAGCCGTGCTTGATCGCTTCGCTGCGCGCGCGCTGCAGGGTCTCAGCAAGATAGTTCGCGTGGTTGGCGAGTTGCTGTGTTGCGATCCAGTTCGAATAGGCGGGCGTCCCGAGCGCGAGAAGCACCCCAAACAATCCCAATGCCGCCAGAACCTCGATCAGTGAGAACCCGCAGCGGCGATCAATTACCCGCCGCCCGCAGTGCGGCATGCGCTGCATCGCCACTTTTTTCTCCTTCGTGGGTCACCCGACAAACTCCGGAGATGCTAGGTCGCCACGGCAGGAAAAGAACTTGGACTGATGGCTTAAGTCACTGGACCGATTGACAAAACACCACGTGCCTAAAGCGTCGGGCGAAAGCCATGGCCCATCGAGCTCGCCTGACTATCATCAAGGTGCCGTCGACCCAGTGCGTGCGATAATCAAAAGCGTCAGCATCGATGGCTTCCAACCCCATTTCGTGACTGCCGCAGAACGTTCGCGTGCGTCGCAAAGCGTGCGCTTCGCGTGGGATGACCCGCTGCTTTTGGAGGAGCAGCTCACCTCCGAAGAGCGGATGGTGCGGGATACTGCGCGCGCCTATGCCCAAGGCAAGCTATTGCCGCGTGTCACGGAAGCGTTTCGTCACGAGCGCTCCGACCCGTCGATCTTTCGTGAAATGGGAGAGCTCGGCTTGCTCGGACCAACGCTGCCCGAGCGCTACGGCGGCGCCGCACTGAATTACGTCTGCTACGGATTGATCGCGCGCGAGGTCGAACGCGTCGATTCCGGTTACCGCTCGATGATGAGCGTGCAGAGTTCGCTGGTCATGCACCCGATTCACGCTTACGGATCGGAAGCGCAACGCGAAAAGTATCTGCGACGGCTCGCCCGCGGCGAGTTGATCGGCTGCTTCGGGCTCACCGAGCCGAATCATGGTTCGGATCCGGGCTCGATGGCGACGCGAGCCAAAACCGTCCAAGGGGGCTACCGTCTCTCAGGCTCCAAAATGTGGATTTCCAACTCGCCGATTGCCGACGTATTCGTCGTGTGGGCCAAGACCGACGACGGACGCATCAATGGCTTCGTGCTCGAGAAAGGCATGAAGGGACTCTCGGCGCCCAAGATCGAGGGCAAGTTCAGCCTGCGCACCTCGGTCACGGGAGAGATCGTGATGGATGACGTCTTCTGTCCGGAAGAAGGGCGACTGCCGGGCGTCTCCGGGCTTGCCGGACCTTTTGGCTGCCTGGACAGCGCGCGCTACGGCATCGCGTGGGGAGCGCTCGGCGCCGCGGAATTCTGTTGGCATGCAGCGCGGCAGTACACGCTGGATCGAACGCAATTCGGCAGGCCGCTGGCCGCCAACCAGCTCATCCAGAAGAAGCTCGCCGATATGCAGACCGAGATCACATTGGGCTTGCAGGGCTGCCTGCGGCTCGGCCGGCTCAAGGACGAAAGCAAGGCGGCGGCGGAAATCACGTCCATTATGAAACGCAACTCATGCGGCAAGGCGCTGGAAATCGCCCGCATGGCTCGTGACATGCACGGCGGCAACGGGATCGTCGATGAATTCCACGTCATTCGCCACATGCTCAACCTGGAAACCGTGAACACCTACGAAGGCACGCACGATGTGCACGCGCTGATCCTTGGGCGCGCGCAGACCGGGATTGCGGCGTTCAATTAGCTCGGCGTTCCACTAGCGGCTTATTCAGAGGTTCGTTGATGCAGCTCTATTCCTATTTCCGCTCTTCCGCGGCGTACCGAGTGCGCATCGCGCTGTCCATTGCGTGCGATATCCATCCCCTTAACAATCTGCGCGTGCTCCAGTACCTGGTGCGCACGCTCGGGGTCTCTGAAGAAGCGAAGAATGGGTGGTATCGTCACTGGATCGATCTGGGGCTCTCCGCACTGGAAAAACAGCTCTCGAATGATTCCGCCACAGGAACCTTCTGCCACGGAGACAACCCTTCTCTCGCCGACATTTGTCTTGTTCCGCAACTTGCCAACGCGCGCCGCTATGCCATATCTCTGGGTGCATATCCGATCTTGACGGGGATCGATTCCACCTGTCGCGCGCTTCCGGCGTTCGCTGCGGCGGCACCTGAGCGGCAACCGGATGCGGCGTAGTCATCGAAGCGACAGGCCGCAAAAAAGCTGATTGAGGGTAGCTTCACCGGGCGCCCAGGATCTTCCGCACAGGACAACAAGCATGCAATACATAATCGACAGTTGGGACCTGCCCTCAGTGCCCGTTGCCGGAGGCGCGCGGCCATTTCCGGTAAGGCACATTTACTGCGTCGGTCGCAATTACGCCGAGCATGCCAAAGAAATGGGCGGCGATGCATCCAAGGAGCCGCCGTTCTTCTTCACCAAACCCGCCGACGCCGTCGTCCCTGTGGTTCCGCCTGCTATCGGGTCCGTGCGCTATCCCCTGGCTACTCGAAACTATCAGCACGAGATCGACCTGGTAGTCGCGATCGGTAAACGGGGTGTGAAACTCGCGCCGGAGCGCGCCAACGACATCATCTACGGCTACGCAGTCGGTCTGGACATGACGCGGCGAGATCTGCAGAACGCGATGCGCGAGATCAAGCGACCGTGGGACATCGGCAAATCGTTCGCGCAGGCGGCGCCGATCGGACCGATTCATCCGGTGGCCGAGGTCGGGCACCTGAGCCGCGGCCGCATTTCGGTGGAAGTCAACGGAAGCCTTCGCCAGCAGGGCGATCTTTCCGACATGGTCTGGGACGTTCCGCAGATGCTGCATTTCCTGTCGCAATACTACGAGCTTCTTCCCGGAGACCTGCTCTTCACCGGAACGCCGGCCGGGGTGGCCGCTGTCGTGCCGGGCGACACCCTGGTCGGTCGCATCGAGTCCCTGGGCGAGCTCAGGATTCGAATCGAAGCGCCGCTTTAGCGACTGATGGCCACGGATTCCGCGGAGTTCATCGAGCGCGAATACAACCTGCGGGCAGCCTTTCCGGATCATCCGCAATGGTTCGCCCGCTGGGCTGCGGACAGAGCCGCGGCAAGAGCGCGCCTCTCCGGGATTCTCGACGTGCGCTACGGCGAGGGGCCGAAGCAGACACTCGACCTCTTCCCTGCCGCGAATCCCCGCGCCGCGCTCATGTTCATCCACGGCGGCTACTGGCGAGCGCTCGACAAGAAGGAGCATTCGTTCGTCGCCGGACCTCTGGTGGAGCGCGGTGTCGGCGTGGCTGTGATCAACTACGACTTGTGCCCGGAGGTGAGCATTGCTCGCATCGTTGAACAGTGCCGCAATGCAGCGCTGTGGCTGATGCGTGAAGGGCCGCGCTACGACGTTCCCGCAGAGCGCCTTCTCATCGCAGGACATTCCGCCGGCGGACATCTGACGGCGATGCTGTTGGCCACTGATTGGGCAGCTCGGGGCGCTATAGCGGGAAGCATCGTTGCAGGACTTGCCCTGAGCGGCGTGTTCGATCTGGAGCCGCTGGTACAGGTATCGTTCAATTCCGATCTGCGCCTCGATGTCGGCCAGGCGCGTGCGTTAAGCCCGATCCGTCTCACGCCAAAGGTACGTGCGCCGCTTTTGCTGGCTGCAGGTGCAAAAGAGACAAGCGAGTTCATCCGCCAGTCGTGGCTCTTGTGGGAGCGTTGGCCGGAGAGCCGGCCATCGGGCCACGACAGGCCCTTGTTTATCCCACACCGGCATCACTTCAGCGTGATGAGCGAGCTCGGCGATGCGCGCAGTGTGATCATCGACCAACTCTTCAAGGTCGTCGGCTGCTGAGCAGTATAATGATGCAAACCAAGCGAAACGGTCCGATGCGACGATGAAGAATCCCCGCCTGCGTACTGTCGGCGGCGCCGAGCCGAGCACTTCGTCCGCGCCGGCGGTCAGTCCGATTCCCGAGATAATCGCGGACATCAAAGCCGGTCGCATGGTCATTCTCGTCGACGAGGAGGATCGCGAGAACGAGGGAGACTTGGTCGTCGCTGCCGACGCCGTCACGCCGGAGATCGTCAACTTCATGGCGAGATTCGGCCGCGGGCTGATCTGCATGCCGATCACCGAGGAGCATGCGCGGCGACTCAACCTGTCACCGATGGTCCCAATCAACCGTTCAGTCCACGGCACGAACTTCACGGTGTCGATCGAGGCGGCGCATGGGGTGACGACGGGCATCTCCGCCGCCGACCGCGCGCATACCATTCGTGTCGCGTCGGCTGCCGATGCCCGGGCGGAGGACATCGTTCAGCCGGGGCATGTCTTTCCGCTGATAGCGCAGGCCGGGGGCGTCCTTGCACGCGCCGGGCACACGGAGGCTTGCTGCGACCTCGCACGGCTTGCGGGGTTCTCACCGGCGGCGGTGCTCTGCGAAGTGATGAATGACGATGGAACGATGGCACGACTTCCGGATCTCGTCAGTTTCGCCGGCACCCATGGGCTTAAGATCGGCGCCATCGCCGACCTGATTCACTATCGAAGCGAAAACGAAAAGCTGGTTGAGCGCGTCGGAGAGCGTCCGATCCGCACCGCCGAGGGCGAGTTCCGTTTGGTGACCTACCGCGACAAGTTGAGCGATGCGACTCATCTCGCGCTGGCGCGCGGAGAGATCAGCTCGCAGCATGAAACGGTCGTGCGTGTGCACGAACCGCTGTCGGTCGTCGATCTGATCGATTACGGCAGCCGCACTCATTCATGGACGATTCCGGCCGCGCTGGCGCGGCTGGCGCGCGCGCGTGCCGGCGTTCTGGTGCTGCTTCATCGTATCGAATCGCCGCAGGCATTGCGCGAGCGTGCCGTCACTGACAGACCACGCAGCGAGAATCGGATGGACCTGCGTAATTACGGCATCGGCGCGCAGATTCTTCGCGATCTTGGTGTGGGATGCATGCGTGTGCTGGCGCAACCGCGCAAGATGCCCAGCATGGCCGGCTTCGGTCTCGAGGTGACCGGCTATGAAGCGTCGCCTTCGCAAGCGGATTGACGTTGGGACCGCGCGGCGAACGATCCACAGAAATAATTTGACTCAAACGATGCGCGGCTCGCATCGCTCGAATCTATGCCTGTACGCAACATCGCCCCCAACACCCGCGCTGGACACCTGCGTGTGGGCATCGTCGTTTCGCAGTTCAACGCGGAGATCGGTGAAGCGCTGCTGCACGCTGCGCTTGGTGCCCTTGATGAGGCAGGAGTGCCGTCCGATGCCATCACCGTTGCGCGTGTTCCGGGCGCGCTCGAGTCGCCACTCGCGCTGCAGCGCATGGCGCAGACGGATGAGTACGATGCCCTGGTCGCGCTCGGTGCGGTGATCCGCGGCGAGACTTATCACTTCGAAATCGTCGCGAACGAGTCCGCCGCCGGTTTGGCGAGCGTCCAACTCGAGTTCGGCATACCCATCGGCAACGGGATTCTTACCACTGACACCGAAGAACAAGCGAGCGCGCGCGCTCAAAGCAAAGGGCGCGACGCCGTGCTCGCGGCACTCGAGATGGCTAATCTGCTGGAAGCGATTGATGAGCAGTAGCTCGCGCCGGCGCTCGCGCGAGCTTGTGCTGCAGGGCTTGTATCAGTGGCAGTTGTCCGGAACCGAGCCCGCGACGATTCGGGCGCAGCTCGTGGAGTCAAGCGGGTTCGGGGCGTGTGATCCGGACTTTTTCGAAAGCTTGTGGCAGGGTATCAACAGCCACTTCGAAGCGATGCTCGCCGCGCTCGCTCCCTATCTGGACCGCGCTCCGCGTGCGCTCTCTCCGATCGAGCGATCGGTCCTGGTCATGGCTGCCTGGGAGCTGCTGCACTCGCCAGGGGTGCCCTATCGCGTCGTCATCGATGAAGCGGTCGAGCTCGCCAAGACGTATGGGGCGACCGATGGGTACAAGTTCGTCAATGCCGTGCTCGACAGACTTGCAGCCACCGCGCGCGCCCCCGAGATCAGCGCTGCCCGAGCTTAGCGCTTTCGCGGGCGATATTCTGCGCGGCAAATGGCAGCGATCAACGAATTCGAGCTCATCGATCGTTTCTTTAGGCGTCCGTCGCAGAGCGCCGTGCTGGGCATCGGCGATGATGCGGCACTGGTGCAATCCACGCCCGGTCATGAGATCGCGTTGTCGGTCGACATGCTCGTCGCAGGACGGCATTTCTTTGAAGACGTCGATCCTGAATCACTGGGGTACAAAGCGCTGGCCGTTAATTTGTCGGACATGGCGGCGATGGGGGCGAAACCGAGGTGGGCGCTTCTGGCGGGGGCGCTGCCTCACGTGGAGAGCGATTGGCTGGCGGCATTCGCGCGGGGTTTTTTCGCCCTTGCCGACGATCATGGCGTCGAGCTGATCGGAGGCGACACGACGCGCGGTCCGTTGACACTATGTGTGACGATCATCGGCGAAGTGCCGCGCGGAAAAGCGCTCACTCGCGGCGGAGCGAGCCCCGGCGATGCAATCTGGTTGTCCGGGCCACTAGGCGATGCGGCGCTCGCTCTTGCTTGTCATTCGCGCCGCGTCGAGCTCACTGCTTCCGAGTTTGAAAGTTGCGAGCGAGCGCTCCTTCGGCCGAATCCCCGGGTTGCCCTGGGCGAACGTCTGCGTGGCGTTGCCTCTGCTGCGATCGATATCTCGGATGGACTGACCGGCGATCTCGGTCACGTGCTCGAAGCGTCGCGCGTCGGCGCCACGATACAGCTTGCCGCGATACCCCGGAGTGCGGTTCTGGGCGCTCGGATGCACGGCGCGCGGCGGGCAGTGGCGATAGACGCCCTGCTCGCGGGTGGTGACGACTACGAGCTTTGCTTCACGGCGCCGGCGGCGCGCACGGCCGACGTCGAGTCCGTGGGCCGCGAGTTGCGACTCGACCTTGCAAGCATCGGCGTCGTTACCTCGGGGACGGCGCTTCGTGTCGAAGATGAGGCGGGCCAAGCGCTCGAGCGCCTGCCGCGCGCGTTCGACCACTTCGCAGACTATTGAGCGTTTCCTAACTGCGTGACATCGGTTGCAATGCGGATGAGCTGGCCCTCACCCCTAACCCCTCTCCCGCCGGGAGAGCAACCGTGTCTCGTGTCAAGCGATTTTTATTTCGTAGTGCCAAGCGTGACCATGTTTTATCATCGAATTGAGGATTGTCAGCAGCTTGCGCATGCAGGCCACCATGGCGACCTTGTAGGTCTTGCCGTTGCCGCGCAAGCGTTGGTAAAAAGCGCGAATGACCGGGTTGTGGATCCTCGCGGCGAGGGTCGCCATGTACAGAACGGTGCGCACCTCACGCCGGCCACCCCAGGTAGTGCGGCGGCCTTGATGTTTGCCGCTATCGTCATGAAAGGGGGCGATGCCGACCAAGGCGGCGATACGTTGCCGATTGAGCTGTCCCAGTTCGGGCAATTGCGCGAGCAGCGTGCAAGTGAGGATCGGTTCGACGCCGGGCACATCAAGCAGCAGATCGCGTCGTTCACACCACACTTCGGAGCTGCGCAACTTGGCCGTCAGGTCGATCTCCAGGCGCGCGATTGCGGCGTCGAGGAAGGCCACGTGCTCCTTCACCCGGGGACGCAACGGCGGCAGTGTCATTGGCAACCGGTTCTTTTCCTGCGTGCGCATTTGCACCAATTGATTGCGCCGCACCACCAGCGCCGCCAGTTCCTGCGTCTGCGCGTCAGGCAACGGCCGCACTTGCGGATTGACTGCGCGGCCGAATTCGGCCAACACCTGCGCGTCGATGCGGTCCGTCTTCGCCAACCGATTGAGCGCTTGCGCGAACCGCCGCACCTGGCGCGGATTCACTACCGCTACGCGCCAGCCGGCGGCGGCCAACGCCGTCGCCGCCTGCGTCTCGTAGCCACCGGTGGCTTCCAACACCACCAACTCCGGCGCCCGGGTGCGAAGCTGCGTCAACAGCGCAGCGATACCACCGTCGTCGTTGTCGATGCCCCACGCTTCTTGCGCCGGCAACGCCCAACAATCCAGCTTTGCCTTCGACACATCAATGCCAATGACCTTGACCAGTGCATCCATTATCACGTTCCTCCTATTCCAGCCTTGCCATATGCGGGCTCGATGTCTCGGCCCAGGCAACCGTTCGGATTAGCAAGAACAACAACCGCCGGGCGACCCAGCTCTCCCACGGGCTGGCGCAACGCGCTGCCGCCAAGAGGTGCGACGGTCTGCCCAGCTGGCACAACTCCTTTGATCCTCGTCTACCGTATTTCAGCATACAAGGGGTGCGCGACAGCGCGGGTGAGCAACTGTATCGAATGTCAAGCAGTTTTTTGGAGCGTTTGATGATTCGCAGACCAAGGTTGGCCGGATTTCAGGATGGCGTTGATGATCGTGAGCAGCTT
>VBCY01000287.1 GCA_005882995.1 Betaproteobacteria bacterium | reverse complement strand
CGAGCTTCGTTCTGCGCGTCCAGAACGTTGCGAAGAAACGCGTCGAACATCAGCAGCGTCCACAGGGGCGCGCTGTGGTCGCGTATCCCCGATTGGTGTTGATCGACGAGTTGGGAGAGGTAGCGCCGATCGAACCAGCCGGTGTCGGAGAGCCGTTGGCCAAGCACTGCTTCCCGGATACGTCCATGCAGCGGGCCGCGAAACCAGTGCGCAAGCGGCACTGCAAATCCCATTTTCGGGCGGTACAGGACATCGCGCGGCAAGCGCGGCTCCATGGCCTTTTTGAGCAACCATTTTCCTTCCTGGCCGCGCACTTTCAATGACGAGGGCAGACTGCCCAGCCATTCCACCAGAGGATGGTCCATCAGCGGCTCTCGCACTTCGAGCGAGTGAGCCATGCTGGCGCGGTCGACCTTGGTGTTGATGTCGCCTATCAGGTAGGTCTTGAGATCGAGGTACTGGACCAGCGCGAGCGGGTCTTCGGTGTTGGCCCGCCGCGCATGGCGATGAAATACCTCTACGGCGTTGTAGCCGCCGATCTTCGATTTGAAAGCGGGGGTGAATAACCTGCGTCGCATGTCCTGGCGGAAGATCGACATACCGTGGAAATAGGCTTCCACCGAATTTCGTCCCAGCGCCTCGAAAGTCGCCTTGGCGCGCAGATAGCGCGGAGCCCAGTCGGCCTTCGGGTAGATCTGCCCCAGCAATCCGAACATCGGTTGCCGCATGCTGTACGGAATGATGCGGCGCATCCTCTCTTCGGCGAGGTGCATTCGGTAACGCCGATACCCGGCGAAATTTTCGTCCCCGCCGTCTCCGGAGAGCGCTACCGTGACGTGCTTGCGCGCCAGCTGGCAGACCCGATAGGTGGGGATTGCTGAGCTGTCGGCGTAAGGCTCGTCATAGAGAAGCGCCAGGTCGTCGATCAAGTCGAAATCCTCTGTTTCGACCCGGTCGACAAAATGTCGTGTCCGGTAGCGTTCAGCCACCTGTTGCGCGTAGCGTGATTCGTCGTAGGCAGGATCGGAGAACGAAATCGAACAGGTGTTGACCGGCTCCGGAGAGGCGGCCGCCATCGACGCGACTACGGCGCTGGAATCGACGCCGCCTGAGAGGAATGCTCCGAGCGGAACCTCCGAGATGAGGCGCAGGCGCACCGACTCGTCCAACCGCACCGCAAGCTCGGCACGGGCCTCCTCAAGCGATAGCGGGTGATCGAGCGTAAAGCGAGGGTCCCAGTACTCGACCGGATCGGACAACGGCGCGCCGCGTCTGACCGTCAGCGTATGCGCGGGCGGGAGCTTCCTCGCCTGCTTGAATATGGTGCGCGGCTCGGGCACGTAGCCCAGGGCGAAGTATTCCTCGACGGCGCATGGATCGATGTCGCGCTCGAGCGCTTCGTGAACCAGGAGCGATTTGAGCTCGGAGCCGAAAATGAACGTGCCGTCGCTCAGGAGCGCGTAATGAAGCGGCTTGACCCCCAGCCGGTCGCGCGCAAGAAACAGCGTACTGCGGTTGCGATCCCACAGTGCGAACGCGAACATGCCGCGAAAGCGCTCGACGCACTTTTCACCCCACGCCTCCCAGGCGTGGACGATGACCTCGGTGTCGCTGCGAGTGCGAAAGTGATGTCCGAGCTTGGAGAGGTCCGGAATCAACTGCTGATAGTTGTAGATCTCTCCGTTGTAAATGACGACCACGCTCCGGTCTTCATTCCACAGGGGTTGCTGGCCAGTCGAGAGGTCGATGATCGACAGCCGGCGGTGTCCCAGGCCGACGCCCGGCTCGACGTGCATTCCGACTTCGTCGGGCCCCCGGTGATGCTGCGACTCGTTCATCCGAGTCAGCAGATCCCGGTTCACTTCCCGGCGATCACGGGTGTCGAAAATGCCTACGATGCCGCACATGATGGATCCGCGCCAATCAACGCTGAGCTTCGATCGAGCGCTCGATCGATGGCGACATCGCGGCTGCAAAATCGTGCAACATCTCCATCGACTTCTTACCGGTCTCGGAGTCACGCGCGTAGATAACGATCAACGCAGAGTCGTCACCGCGACCGCGGAGCTTGGACCAAGCGGTGAGCGCCTTGGCCAGGTAGTCGCTCGAGGTTAGCGTCCCTTCCACCCAGTAGAGCAGCTCGACGTTGAGATGCACGTTGGGACCGACAATCTCGGCTCGACGCGCCTGCGTAGGGGAGCCCAACCAGTCGAGCGTATCGGTCTTTGTCGACAATTGCTTCCACCTGAATTCCACGGCCTTTACCAGCACATTGCCTGAGGTGATCAGTTCACGCCCCTTCTCCTGATTCCTGAAGTAAGCGAGGTAGAGGCCGACCGCGTAGTGGTCCTTTTCGAAGGTCTGGTTGATTTCCGATGCATAGCCGGCGTAGCGAGGTTTCCAATCCGTGATGAACGCGTTCGACGCAGTCCATCCCCCTGCGCCATCGATCGCTCGAAGAACGGGGGGGTCCGTGTTGGCGGGTCGCGCGACAGCGCGCTCTACCGGTAACCACGCGGCCGCCGCCGCGATTGCCGCGATTGCCGCGGCAAAGAGCACTCCACCAGACGCCGACGCAGCGATTTGCGGCGTGTGGCCCGAACCGGCCGCGCGGGCAGGAGGTGCGGACTCCTGCCAGAATGATCCCACCCAGAACAAGATCAGCATGACTACGCCGAAAAACAACCAACCGTAGATCAGATGGTCCACGCCCACCGCGATCTTGTTATTGGTCAGGTGCGCGAGCATGACGATCATGTAAGCTCGAAACCAGTTCGCAACGATGGGCACCAGGACCGACGCAACCAGAAAAGCGATCCGCCGGCCGGTGCTCCGATAGGCAACGGCGGCATAGATCGTTCCCACCATCACCGAGGCGATGATGTAGCGGATTCCGCTGCATGCCTCGACCACCGACCACGATCCGGTCGGGATGGTGAAGTGGTTGGCTTCCCGATACACCGGGACGCCCGACCACCTCAAGGCAGCGACAGTGAAATCCGCCGTCCAGTCGATCAGAGTCGGGATGAAGATTTCACCCGCCGGCACCGCAAACAGAAGAAAAACGAGCGGGAAAAGAAGCGCCTTGCCGAGCTTCTTCCCGACGACGGTCAAGATCGCCGCCTGAAGCATGAACACCAGCGCGAATTGCTTGATGCCCAGCGCATCGGCCGCCGATGCCACCAGCCATAGAGCCCCGGCCGCCAGAATTCCAATCAATGCGGGCCACCACGGAGTGGCCGGAATGGAGCGCAGCGTCTCGCGTTGACGCCACACCAGCCAAAGAGAGATCGCGATCGAGGCGGCAGTGTTGCCGTACAGCGCCAGGATGCCGCAGAAGACAAGCGCTATAGCCAGGATGGTGGTGGTCCGGGAAAGGGCCGCCGGATCAGCACGTAATATTGTTGCGTTGGCGAAAGATGCAGCGGCCGCATCCACCGGCGGCGAGCGCACGACTTCAGGCCTTCCGCTCAACGCTTCAGGGCTGACGGT
>VBCY01000286.1:11800-41195 GCA_005882995.1 Betaproteobacteria bacterium | reverse complement strand
GAGTCGGCGAGCGAGCTTGCAAGGCTTGACGGCCTTGCGCGTCGACTCGGCAAGCGCGCAGCGGTGAGCTTCAGGGTCAATCCGGACGTCGACGCGAAGACGCACCCGTACATCTCGACGGGTCTCAAGGAAACCAAGTTCGGCGTCCCCTTCGGCGAAGCGCATGCGCTCTATCGCCACGCGGCCCAGCTCGCGCATGTCGCCGTGCACGGCATCGACATCCACATCGGCTCTCAGATTACCGATCTCGAGCCGCATATCGAAGCGGTCGCGAAGGCTGTTGACCTGGTCGATGGGTGGGCGGCGGAAGGTATCCGACTCGCGCACATCGACGTTGGCGGCGGACTCGGCATCCGCTATCGAGATGAGCACATCATCGATCCCGTGGACTATGCCCGGGCGATCGTCCGCCTGCGCGGCGAAAGACCGCTCAAACTGTTGCTGGAACCCGGACGCTTCCTCGTGGGAAACGCCGGAATATTGCTGACTCGGGTGAATTGCCTGAAGTCCGGACCCGTCAGGAACTTTGCCATCGTCGATGCTGCAATGAACGATCTGCTGCGCCCGGCGCTGTACGACGCGTGGCACGAGGTGCTTCCTGTGCGACGAGGGGCTCAATCACCGTTGCTTTGGCAGATTGCCGGTCCTATCTGCGAGAGCGCTGATTTTCTCGCGCACGACCGCAATCTCGCCCTCGCCGAAGGAGATCTGCTTGCCATCTGTTCAGCCGGTGCGTACGCCATGGCGATGAGCTCCAACTACAACTCCCGTCCCCGCGCGGCAGAGATCATCGTCGACGGAAAAACGGCACACTTGGTTCGTCCGCGAGAAACCATCGAAGCACTCTACGAACGCGAATCTGTGCTGCCATGAACGGCCGTAATTGCAATGAAACGCGATGTGCAAAATCGCAACAGTGACGTTCAGCGTCACCTGAAACTGCAATTAAATCTTGTATTTCGAAAAAAATTGGCTAGAATTCAGGCAGCAGGTGTCGCTGAATTTGTCAAGAGGCTGAAGCAAAACTTTTGACGATTTCTTCGAAGCCTGCCATGAAGCAGAAGCACCCATAACAGTTTGTGCAACTCAGACAGGAGAACTGAAGATGATGGCTGACATGATGACGATGGCGTCCCCGGCAGCGCCCGCGGCGCCGAAGAAGAAGGCGAAGAAGAAAGCAGCGACCAAGAAGAAAGCGGCGAAGAAGAAGAAGGCCGCCCCGAAGAAGGCTGGCAAGAAGAGAGCGGCGCCGAGGAAGCGGAAAGCGGCAAAGAAGAGAGCCGCCCCGAAGAAGAGGAAGGCTGCCAAGCGCAAGACGGGCAAGAAGGCCGCCAAGCGCAAACCTGCCAAGAAGAAGGTCGCAAAGAAGAGAAAGGCTGCCAAGCGCAAACCCGCGAAAAAGGCGCGCAAGGCCAAGAAGATCTAAACTTCCGCAGGCGAAACGTCCATCGGCAGGATTGCGATGGACGTCCAAAACAGGCGACGCGAGAGTGTCGCCTGTTTTGTTTGATCAGGGACGTATTCCCGCAGCGATTCTGGGGCCGCCGGAGGGCGTTGCCTGGGCGTTGCTCTTATGCGTCGTGGTGCTCGCCGGAGCCACTTTTTTCCTGGCTTTGGTCTTGATAGCGGTCGTGCCCGAGTCGCTGATGATTCGCAGCCGCTGGCCGGGCACCACCTTCAAACCAACGCCCGCGTTCCACGTCTTGATCTCCTGCGCGGTGACGCCGTAGCGCGCAGCGATCCCGTTGAGCGTCTCGCCCTTGCCGACACGGTGATAGAGCGTGCGGCCGCTGGGCACCGTCGTGAATACGGCGTTCTGGAGACTCGCCACCGTCGCATCGGACGCTGCCTGAGTCGGCACCAGCAAAGCATAGCCGACCGGAACGGTCGAACGAGGCCCGATGCCATTGACGACTCGCAGCGTTTCCAGCGGCAATCCGAAACGCGACGCGAGCTGCGGCAAGGTCTCGCCGGTCTTCAACTTGTACGCCTGCCACGTCACCATCGGCTGGTTCGATAATTCCAGCTTGGCTGCGAACAGTTCAGCCTTGTCGTAGGGAAGCAAAAGGGTGAATTCGTCTGCGCCCGCCATGACCGGTCGATTGTGCTGAGGATTAAGCGAGAGAAACTCGTCGATCGGCATCTCCGCCAGTTCCGCAGCGATCTTGACGTCCATCTTCTTGCTCGTTCGCACCACAGCAAAATACGGCGCATCCGGCACGTCGCCCAGGTCCAGACGGTAGATTTCGGGTTCGTTGACGATATTCTTGACCGCTTGCAGCCGGGGAACGTAGTCGCGAGTCTCCGCGGGCATCTTGAGACTCAGGTAATCGGTCGGCAGGCCCTGCTTGACGTTGTAGGCAATCGCTCTTTGCACAGTCCCTTCGCCACAGTTGTACGCCGCCAGAGCGAGATACCAGTCGCCGAAGTCACCGTAGAGCTTTTGCAGATAGTCGAGTGCGCCGTCGGTAGCTGCCACCACGTCGCGACGCTCGTCGAACCACCAGTTCTGCTTCATCCCGTAGAGCTTGCCAGTCGAAGGAATGAACTGCCAGATGCCCGACGCGCTACTGCGTGAATAAGCCATCGGGTTATAGGCGCTCTCGATCATGGGCAGGAGCGCGATTTCCAGCGGCATGCGCCGCTTTTCGACTTGACCAACGATGTAATAGAGGTAGCGCCGGCTGCGATCGATCATGCGCGCCACATAGTCGGGTCGCGATTCATACCAATCTTCGGCCTGCTTGACCCGTGGCGAATCGAGATTGGGAACCGAAAACCCCCGCCGAATGCGCGTCCATAAGTCGCCATATTCGGAACGCAACTGCAGGGTAGCGTTGGTCACGCCATCGGGATCGCCCCCGGTCGCCCGATATACGGGGAGCTCCTTTTCAAGCGGTGTGGACGCCGCCTGCGGCACCGGTTCAGGAGGAGGTGAAAAAGCGATCGGAGCCGGAGGTATATGCGGGGCAGTCGCGCACGCGGACAGGCCGAGCGCGATGGTCATCGCAGCAAAAACCCTTCGTCGAGGCAGCGTGATCGTCTCCGAAAAGGCAAAACGCGCTGATGTTGGGCCCGGCGAGGGGTTCCCGTCAAGACGCTTTGTCTTCCAGGCGCGAAGCTCCGCAAGACCGCATTACGGAGTTGTCGGCAAAGGCGGGGATGGGGATAATCGCCGGCATGGCGGAAACTTCGGCAGGCCCGGCGAGCACGCCAGCGGGAACGCTGGCTGACTGGTTCGCGACTCCACTAGGCCGCTACTGCTGCGCGCGTGAGCAAACTTACTTCGATTCCACGCTCGCCGACATCTTCGGCTTCCACGCGTTGCAGATCGGGCTGCCCGAATGCCCTTTCCTGCTTAGCTCCAGAATCACGACTCGCCTCACCGTCGATCTCGAGGACCCCGCGCAAGTGCTGGCCGATCCACACTGGCTGCCATTCCCCGAGAACAGCATTGATCTCATCGTGCTGCCCCATGCGCTCGAGTTCACCGACGAGCCGCATCAACTCTTGCGCGAGGTCTACCGCGTCATCCGCCCCGAAGGCCAGGTATTGATTGCGGGCTTCAACCCCTTCTCGCTCTTCGGCGTGAAACGCTACTTCGGACGCGAGCAATCGATGCCCTGGAACGGAAACTTTGTCGCGCTCTATCGCCTGAAGGACTGGCTCTCGCTCCTCGGCTTCGAAGTTACCGGCGGCAGGCTCGACGCATACGTGCCGCCTTTCGCTCAGGAAAAGTGGCGCAGACGCTTCGAGTTCTTCGAGCAAGCCGGCGATCGCTGGTGGCCTATTGCCGGCGGAATCTATTTTCTGCGCGCCACCAAGCGTCTACTGGGCATGCGAGTGATCACCCCCGCGTGGTCGCGACGAGTTCGCAAAAAGGCGCTGGCTCAGGTCGCGCCCCACGCGCGGGAATGTGCTGAAGTCGCCGAATGACCGCCGTCGCATGACGGCTGCGCAGGTTGTCATCTACACCGATGGGGCATGCAAGGGCAACCCGGGTCCCGGAGGCTGGGGTGCGTTGCTGCAGTACAACGGCCATGAGCGAGAGATCTCCGGCGGCGAAGCCCAGACCACCAACAATCGGATGGAACTCACCGCCGTGATACGCGCGTTGGAGAGCTTGAGGCGCCGCTGTCCTGTCGCGATCTATACGGACTCGCAGTACGTCAAGAACGGAATCCAGACCTGGATTCACACCTGGAAGCGAAACGGCTGGAGGACTGCCGACAAAAAAACCGTCAAGAATGCCGATCTCTGGCAGGAGCTCGATCGCCTCGCCTCGAAGCACGACATCTCATGGCATTGGGTGAGGGGTCATGCCGAAACGCCGGGCAACCATCGCGCCGACGAGCTCGCCAATCAGGGCGTCGATTCGGTACGTTAGCCTAGGAGCCTGTCGGGTTTACTGTCGCGTATGCGACGGAGGCGCTTTGGTGGGCAGTCCTAGGCGCCGGGCGCGCCGCAGTGCCGGCCCACTGCAAGCGGCCGGCAACAACGGAATTGTCACCAAAGCGCCCCGTCCCTTCGGGTTGCGGCCAAACGGCGCGCCTGCAGCGTTGCTCGGCTTGCGAATAAGCCAAGCTATTCGCTGCGCCGAGCGCCTTGCATTCATCACCGTTTGGCCAGCAACGCATACGTGAGAGCAAGCCCGACAGGCTCCTAGCTTACCGAGCAGCTTCAAAGCTGCATGGGGAGGATCACCATCTGCATCCCATTCAAGTGCAGCTTGCGCTGCAGCGCCAGCGCCGTCTGATTGTGCAGCAGTCGGGTCACCCAGTTCTCATTGCGGAACACCAGCTTGCTCGTGAAGAAAACGCAATTCGGGAAGTCGCGCTGAGTTTCCTCCGCGAGCTTGACCAGTTCGTCGACCCTGTCGGTCCCGAGTGAGTAGCGCGCAGTCGCCGCCAGAGCGTTGGCGTGACAATAGTTGACGTAGAAGGTCAACGCTCGGTCCAGCGCCGTCCTCAGCGCGCCGATCTGTTCGCTGCCCCCATAGCTCTGTGCGTCGACGGCCTTGGCGCCAATGAAGACGAAATTCCTGAAGTGGTTCGGAAAGAGTCGTTGAACCCACAGAACGGTGTGAATGCCGCCGCCGCGACTGGAGCCCACCATGAAAACCGCCGTTGGGGCTTCCGGATCGAGCCGGGGCGGATTGTCGGATTTGGGACATTGTGCCGCGGTGAAGATCTCATCGACCTCTTTGAGCCGCGCCTTGACCCAGTCGTAGTGGTGGTGAATGGCGAAGCAAACCGCGATTACCAGCGAGGTGATGACCACTGTGACCCAACCACCTTCGCCGAATTTTTCGACGACGGTGACGCCCAGGATGCCGGCGGTCACGGTCAATCCCAACGCGGAAAACGCCAGACGATGCAGCCAGCGCCAATCGGTGGCGCGTGCCCGCCACCAGTAAATGCACAGGCCCAGCAGAGATAGCGAGAAGGTCAGAAAGACATTGATCGAATAGAGGACCACCAGCAGATCGACGCTGCCGCGGCTCCACAGGAGTATGACCAATGCTGCCAGCCCCATGATGACGATGCCGTTCTGAGTCACCAGTCGAGTCGACAGGTGCCGGAACTGGTGCGGCAACCATGAATCCCCCGCCATGTTGGAAAGCACCTGCGGCCCGCCGAGAAAGCCGGTGTTGGCTGCCACGAACAGCAATCCCGCTTCGGTAACCAGCACCGCCAGAAGCGCGATTCGGTTGAAGCTCGACGGCAAGCCGAAACTCTCGATGATCGTGCCGAAAAGGACGGCATTGAGCGTCTGGCCCTCGACAGGCTGAGCGTTCCACAATAGATAAAGGAGGACGATGCCGCCTGCGGTGAAGGCGAGTGAAACGGCCATGTAGAACATGGTGAGCTTGCCGGTTCGAACGCGCGGTTCACGCAAGGTCTGGACATTGTTCGAAACCGCTTCGATGCCGGTGTAGGTGCCGCCACCCAGCGAATACGCGCGCAGGAACAGGGAGATCGCAGCGACCCAACCGATGTCGTGGGCCAGCTGTTTGGTGTCGGCAACCGCGTCGGGAACGACCTGCGTGAGTCCTTGCGTGTGACCTAGGATGCCGTAGCTGATGAGAATGACGTGAGTGATGACGAATCCTAGAAAGATCGGCAGCAGAATCTGGATCGACTCTTTCATTCCGCGGAGGTTAAGCCATAGCAGCATCGCGACCAGCGTGAGCTCGGCGCCCAGCTTTAACACTCCCGCGCCGGCCGGCAACAGGCTGAAAAGCGCATCGAAGCCGCTTGCAACCGAAATGGCGATGGTGAGCACGTAGTCGACGATCAATGCGGCGCCCGATACGAGTCCCGCACGTGGCCCGATCAGGCTGCTGGCTACACGATAACCGCCGCCTCCCGTCGGAAACAGCTCGATCACCTGGTTATAGGCGAGCGAGATAATGAACACCGTCGCGGCCGTCGCGACGGCCAGGTAAAGACCGAGATGGGTGTGCGCGCCCAAGGCGCGGAATGCTTCCTCAGGTCCGTACGCGGACGACGAAAGCCCGTCGGCTCCCAGTCCGACCCAGGCGAGAAACGCCACCAGCGCGATGTGCTGACGAGTCTTCTGGCTTAAGGGATCGAGCGGAGCGCCAATCACAAGATGGCGCAGTTTTTCGTAGGTAGTCACGGACGTATAGCAACCCGCGTTAGGGATTCGCTCGACCTCTACTCCTCACCCATTTGCTTGGCAAGCCGACGCGCGAAAACCTGCATTTCCTTCATCGCCTGTTTGTCGCCTCTCTTTTCCGCGGCGGCGATTCCCTCGCGATAGGCCGCCAATGCGTCTGCCGGCCGGCCCGCCGTGGTCAGCGCTTTACCGAGCAGTTTCCACGCTGCGGAGTAAGCCGGATCGAGCGCAACCGCGCGATCCAGATGCTCGACTGCGCGTGTCGCGTCGCCCGCGTTGAGATAGGCGCTACCCAAGCCAAAGCGCAGCAGCGCACCATCTTTGCCCGTGGCGAGCAACTTCTCCAGCGATGCAATGGGCGAGCCAGAGCTCATTTGCGCATTCACTTGAGAATCAGCTCTCCGCTGCGGCAATCGACGCGGCGCATCGGATAGATCACCTGCTTCGGAGCGCCGTTCAGCTTGCCTTCGACGTGCGCGTAGAGCCAGCCTTCAGTTCCGCGGCGGTAGATAATGCGCTGGGGAAATTCGTCGCGCGGGCTCTCGAAAGTGAAGATCTCGTCGTTGCCGTCGAGCTTCATACCGGACAAGCGAAACGCGTCCTCGTTCCTGCCTGAGGGCATCGCAACGTAGTAAATGCCATCACCGCGTGGCTCCAGCCGCAGATATTCGAAATCCTGAGTCTTGCCCGAGACCGCCGTCTGGCTCACGCCGACCATGATGTCGCCGCGAAGCGGCAACCACTCCTCGCGGAAATCCCGCTGGTTGACCTTCCCCTCCCAGCACCCGGCGAGCCAGGAGAGCGCTTCGAGTGACGTTGGCGCGGAAGCCGCCGATGTGGATGGCGAGGCCTGTGCCATCGCCCCATTGCGCGAGGCCAATGAAAGCAAGACGCCGGCGCAGATGACGCAGAAAAACTTTAGCTGCATCGAAAAGTCTTCTTTCACTGTGTTCGCGCCAGTGGGAGATTGAGAAGAAGATTCTGCGGCTTGAGTCGCAGCCGATGGTCGCTGTCCATCGCCATCGCCAGATACACGGGGCGTCCGGCAATCGCCGAGCGCATGGCCCTCGGGTCCGCAAAGTCGAGCTCGAACAGACAAAGCAGTCGCTCCATCCGTTCCTCGCTAACTTCGACCCGATTGTACAGGTCGTTGAGCAAAGCGCTCGCTTCCGCGTCTAAACCGACGTGCCAGACCCAGGCCATAGCGTTGATTTCGCGCTGAGCCGTGATGGAAACCTCTACGGAGAGGAAATGCCGGATCCAGCGCTCGAGGGTGCGACAAAGTCCGGCAAGCGCCGGCTGGCCGCGATTGAGATTGACTGCGAAATCAAAACGCTCCGAACGATCCCAGTACGAGCTCTTGTTGCCTTCTGACAGTACGTCGAGGTCGATCGTTCGTGTCGGCGTGCGGTTCCTGGCCAGCAGCTCGCCGAGACTGCCAAAGCCACCGGTAGCGAACAGCTCGACGGTCATCTCGTCGGCCGCCATCACCGTTCCTTCCGTGACGCTCACTTTTTGTGAGCGAAACAGCATTTCCGCCGCACGCGCTTCGAAAGCTTCTGGGGTGTCGCCGAGAATGTGGCGCAGAAGTATCTGAGTAAGCTGGTGCACCAACTGTGGCGGCACGTCGACGCCCTCACCGGCAAAGAGCGCGGTGTACGCCGCTTCGAGGCATGGCGCGGCCAGCAGACGATCGCGAAAACGCAGCCAGATGCGATAGTTTTCGCGCGCATCGAGATCGGTGATCAGTGCGACGTCGCCGTCAATGACGGCCGCGCGGGGATTATCAAGCAGCCGTTGATGCAGCGCCAACTCCGTCGCACTGGATTCGTCCACCGGCGCGAGCTCCGGTCGGAGCAAAAAGCTCCTCAGGAAGGCATCGGTGACGAGCAGTCGATCCTGGCCGTCAACCCCAAGAAGGGGGTATGCGCAGGAAGGCCAATACTCCGGCATCGACAATCCTTCAGCGATTCGTTCTGGAGATGCAGCGCTGCAGGCTACGCGAGACGCTCAATTGCGCAGCGGTTTGCCGGTTGCGAGCGTATGCGCAACGCGTTCCTGCGTCTTCGGGTTGCGCAGAAGCGCCATGAATTCGCGGCGCTCGAGATCGAGCAACCAGTGCTCGTCGACGAGACTGCCTGATTCCACGTCGCCCCCGCAAAGGACCCGTGCAATGGCCAATCCAACGCTAAAATCGTAAGCCGAGATGAAACCTCCATCGCGCATGTTGACCAGCAGCATTTCCAGCGTTGCAATGCCGGTCCGGCCGGCGACGGGAACGTTACGCGCCGGAAGCGGCGGTCGATAAGCGCTTTCCGAGAGCGCTCTAACCTGGGCTTTGGCGACCCACAGCAGCTCGTGCGGATTGAAGATCACCACGTCGGACGCTTTGAGATATCCCAGCCCCTTGGCTTCCAGGGCGCTCTTGGACACGGTTGCCTTAGCCACTTGCTGAAAATAGCTGCGCAGGAAAGGCATTTGGCCGAGCTCTTCGCCGGCACTGCCGCGTGCGACTTCGTTCGCGGCACGAACGGTGAGCTCCTTGCAGCCACCGCCAGCGGGCAGCACCCCGATGCCCGCTTCCACCAGGCCGATGTATGACTCCAGCGCGGCAACGCTGCGATCGCAATGCATGATGAACTCGCAGGAACCGCCAAGCGCCATGCCCCTCACTGCAGCAACCGTCGGGACCATGCTGTATCTGAGCCGTTGCGATGTCTGTTGGAACTTGGCGACCACGCCCTCGACTTTGTCCCACTGCTCACTCTTCACCGAGGGGCTGAGTGATGCCAGGTCCGCTCCGAAAGAAAAGGGTTCGCTCCGTTGCCACAGGACCAGACCGCGCCAGCGCTCCTCGGCTTCAGCGATCGCCGCCAGCATGCCGTCGAGCACGTCCTCACTGATGGTGTTCTGCTTGGTCTTGAAGGAGACGATCGCGATGTCGTCGCCCGTGTGCCACATGCGCAAAGTTTGCGTCTCAAAGATAGTAGCTCCGGCCGGCCATTGCTCGGCGAGCACTGGGTCGGGGAAATACTGGCGACGGTAGACGGGCAGCGTCGAGCGCGGCTGAAAGTCGCTCGCCGAAGCAGAATACGACCCGTCGCGAGTATGCACGCCGCTCGAAGCCGGGCCATCCGTGGCCCATTGCGGAAGCGCAACGCTGGCCAGCGACTTGCCCGCGCCGATATCGGCGGCGATCGCGGCGCAGATGTCCCGCCAGCCCGCCGCCTGCCATGTTTCGAACGGACCAAGCTGCCAGGCGAAGCCCCAGCGGATCGCCAGATCGATGTCGCGCGCATTTTCGGCGATTTGAGCGAGATGAAACGCGCAATAGTGAAAGAGATCGCGAAAGATCGCCCACAAGAATTGCGCGTGCGGATGGGCGGTTGCTCGCAGCTTCGCAAATTTTTCGACCGGATTTTTAAGTCGCAGGATTTCGGCCACCCCGGGATCGATGACGCCCGCGGCGGCCCGGTAGGTCTGCCGCGCAGGGTCCAGTACCTCGATCTCATTGCCCACTTTTCGAAAAATCCCGGCGCGGGTCTTCTGCCCCAGTGCACCCTGTTCGATGAGCGAGGAGAGCCACAGCGGAGAGCGGTAATATGCGTGCCAAGGGTCGTCGGCAAGCGTCTCGTGCATGGTATAGATGACGTGGGCCATCGTGTCCAGCCCTACCACATCAGCGGTGCGATAGGTGGCGCTTCTGGCACGTCCGATCACGGGACCCGTAAGCGCATCGACGACATCGAAGCTCAGTCCCAGGCGCTCAGTGTGGACCATCGTCGCCAGCATCGAAAAAATGCCGACGCGATTGGCCACGAAGTTGGGCGTATCTCTGGCGCGCACCACCCCCTTGCCCAATGTCGTGACGAGAAACGGCTCAAGTCCATCAAGCAGACCGGACTCTGTCTCCCTGTGCCCGATCAGCTCGACGAGGTGCATGTAGCGAGGCGGGTTGAAAAAGTGAATCCCGCAGAAGCGATGGCGAATAGAGGGCGGGCACGCCTGGGCCAAGCCGTTGATCGATAATCCGGAGGTATTGCTCGCGAGAATCGCTCCTGAGCCGATGTGCGGCGCGACCCTTTCGTAGAGCGCTTTCTTCCAATCCATGCGCTCCGAGATCGCCTCGATCACCAGGTCGCACTCGGAGAGAACGCTCAAGTTCGTCTCGTAATTCGCTGCGTCGATATAGGAAACCCGGTCTTTGACGGCGAGCGGCGAAGGCTCGAGCTTCCTCAGGTTGTCGATGGCTTTGGTCACGATCCCGTTCGCGTCGCCCTCTTTCGCAGGCAGATCGAACAGCACCACTGGCACGTCGGCGTTAGCGAGATGCGCCGCGATCTGCGCACCCATGACGCCGGCTCCCAGCACTGCGGCTTTTCGAACGTGGAATGGTGTGGGCCTCATGTTGGATCGCTATTCAGGGTTCGGAAAACGCCGCGCCGCAGGCTAAAGCTGCGGCGCGAAGTCGTGCAATGCCGGTGAAGGCTACTTGGCCGTGTAGGTGACCTGAAGTCCGACGATATTCACGTTGTTCTTGTAGGAGCCGTTGATGAGGCCGTAGGCATCCGTGTTGCCCTGGTTCTGGTTGATGCTCGAGTTTTTCACCCAAATGTACGCATAGGCGAGATCGACGGCCCACGCTGGCGATATCTTGTACTGCGCGCCAATGGCGAGCCACGTCCGGTCGTTATCGGGCAGCCGCGGAGTGCGATCGGTGTCGTTGACCGGCGATTGATCGAAGGCTACGCCGCCGCGCAGCGTCCAGTTATCACTGTATCGGTAGTTCGCTCCAGCCGACACACGCCACGTATTGCGAAAATTCTCGGGCGTGGTGGAGAGCACGACCCCTGTGCTGCGAACGACCTGCAGCTGCTGGATGCTGCTCCAGCCCGTGTATTGCAGATCCGCCATCAGGTCCCATTTGTTGTCGAATTGATGGAATATCGACACGTTCGCCGTCTCCGGCATCTTGACGTCGAGCGTCACATCTCCGTTGGATAGCGCTGCGTTGACGCCGTTGGCGACAAGTACACCGATCGGTTGAAGCTGAGCCGGCAGCGGCCCGAGTTGAGAAGGAGAAGGGTTGCTGAAGTTGACCGAGCCGCTCACTGTGTATTTGATGTTCGAACGATAGGCCGCACCAATGCGCGTTTGCGGCGTCGCCTGCCAGAGGACGCCAACATTCCAGCCCCAGGCGGAGTCGTTGCCAGTGACGTTGGCTCCGGACTCGAGCCCAGCCGCCGAGCCGATGAGAGCCGCCCCGGCCGCGGGCGTGATCGTGCCGTTGAGAACGAGGCCCGCCACGCCGCCGGTACCAGTCTGGCCGCCCGCGAAAAGTGCAGACCAGTTGACGTTATTGGTAAGGGTCGCTTTAACGCGCTGCCAACTCACCCCGCCGCCCACCGTCAGCTCCTTCGTGGGCTCCCACGACAGCACGGGATTGATATTGATGGTTTCGAGCTTGGACTCGATGGCTTGGAAACGGCCCAGCCAGCTCGAGTCATACTCCGTCTTCAAACCGAAGGGGACGTTCACGCCGAGACCGAACGACCATTTGTCGGTGAATGGGATGCCGATGTACAGGTTCGGCACGACGTCGCAGCTTCCGGCGTCGCCTCCCGTTCCACCGAGCGTCTGAAACCGTGCCGGCAAGGAGGCGCTATTGCTGAACTTGGCCGAGGGACAGATGAGGTTGCCGGCGACGACGATCTGCATGCTCGCAAGGCGAACCAACCCCGCCGGGTTGTAGAAGATGGTGCTCACGTCTTCGGCCGCCGCTGCACCGCCCGCGTAGGCATGACCAAGCCCGCTCGCATTCTGCTCTTGCAGGGCGAAGGCCGCTCCGAGCGCCTGGTTTGCTGCAACGCTCATCAGGGCCGCTGCCATGGCTGTCACGAGTTGCCGGCGGTGGAATCGATCGCGTTTCATCTGAGTGCCCCTCCTTCGGTGGACTGCAGCTACGCTTGTTGGAATCGTCCGCGACCGCGGGCGGCCGCCTGGCGCGGCGGCTAACTATACACCGCGTCCTGGTGCGGGTCACTCCGGCGGAAGCTCACGCGGACGGCGATCCGGCCCTACTGCAACATAGGTAAGACTCGCTTCAGTGACCTTGACGCAGATCATCTTCCCTGGATTGCGTTGCGCATAAACCTGGACATCGACAGTAATCGAAGTCCTGCCACTATGCGTGATCTCCGCATAAAAGCTGACAACATCGCCGACGAGAACGGGCTGCTTGAACACGAAGGAATTGACTGCGACTGTCGCCACCCTGCCGCGTGCGCGACGCGCCGCCGGCACGGCGCCGGCGATGTCGACCTGAGACATCACCCAGCCACCGAAGATGTCGCCGTGCTGGTTGGCATCTGCCGGCATCGGGACAACCCTCAGAGCAGGTTCCCTGTCCGGAAGCGATGACTGCTCGTCGTTGCTCATGTCAGGCGGCCTTCTTGCGCGCTTCGTCGCGCAGTTCACGACGCAGGATCTTGCCGACGTTGGATTTCGGCAACTCGGCGCGAAACTCCACTTCCCGTGGACACTTGTAGCCGGTGAGATGGGCACGGCAATGCGTCAGCACCGAGTCGGCGGTAAGTGCTGTGTCCTTCTTCACAACGAAGAGCTTCACCGCTTCGCCCGATTTCGAGTCCGGAACCCCAATGGCCGCACATTCAAGCACTCCACTGTGCATCGCAACCACCGATTCGATTTCGTTCGGATACACGTTGAAACCCGAGACGAGGATCATGTCCTTTTTGCGATCGACAATGCGCAAGAAGCCGGCTTGGTCCATGGTCGCGATGTCACCGGTGGCGAGCCAGCCATCCTTGTCGATCACCTTCACGGTTTCATCCGGACGATTCCAATAACCCGCCATGACCTGGGGGCCTCTTATGCAAAGCTCGCCCGGCTGACCGAGCGGCACCTCCTGGCCGGTGTCATCGCGCAACGCGACCTCCGTCGACGGCACCGGCAGGCCGATGGACCCGTTGTACGCGGCCAAATCCAGCGGATTGATGGTCGCTGCAGGTGAAGTTTCGGTCAGCCCATAGGCCTCGATGAGTGGCTTGCCAGTCATCAGTTTCCATCGCTCGGCGACAGCCTGCTGAACTGCCATGCCCCCGCCGAGCGTCAACTGCAACGACGAAAAATCGAGCTTGGAAAATTCGGCGTTGTTGAGCAGGGCGTTGAACAGCGTATTGACCCCGGTGAGCGTCGTAAAGCGGTGCCTGCCCATCTCCTTGACGAACCCGGGAATGTCCCGAGGGTTGGGAATGAGCACGTTCTCGGCGCCAAGCGTCATGAACGTGAGGCAATTCGCAGTCAGCGAGAAGATGTGATACAGCGGAAGCGGCGTGATGATCACGTGCTGCTCGTCGCCCAGGAACGGCTTGACCCATGCACCGGCCTGCAGCAGGTTGGCGACGATGTTTCGGTGGAGCAGCATCGCGCCTTTGGCGACGCCAGTCGTGCCGCCGGTGTACTGGAGAAAAGCGATATCGTCATGATTGAGCGAAACGCGCTGCAACGTGGCGTGACCTCCCTCGGCGATCGCTTCGGAAAAGCGCATGGCACCGGGGATGCTCCACGGCGGAATCATCTTTTTGATTCGGCGAAGCACGAAATCGACAAGCAATCCTTTGAGGCCGAGCATCTCGCCGATGCTGGTCACGATCACCGTCTTGATCTGCGTCCTGGGTAGAACCTCGGCAAGCGTCCGGGCGAAGTTCTCGACCACGACGATCATCTCCGCGCCGCTGTCACTGAGCTGGTGCTCGAGTTCGCGGGCGGTATAGAGCGGATTGGTATTGACGACTGTGCAGCCCGCGCGCAGAACCCCGAAGACGCACACCGGATACTGAAGAATATTCGGCATCATCAGGGCGACGCGGCCGCCCTTTTTCAAACCCCTGCCCTGCAAAAAGGCGCCGAAAGCGCGCGAGAGCTCGTCAAGCTCGGCGAACGAGATGGCCTTTCCCATGCACGAGTACGCCCGCCGCGACGCGAATTTGGCGCAGCTCTCGTCGAAGACCTCGCGCACCGAGGCATAGCTATTGATGTCGACTTCGGTAGCGACGCCCTTCGGATAGGACTTGAGCCAGATTCGTTCCACGCATTCCCCTCCCCCGGGGCAAATCGTAGCAGAGGGAGTCAGTGACTGGAACTGCGCGAGGCGAGATAGTGCAGCGGTCCGCCGGTGAAGGGCGCAAACCCCGTTCCGAAAATCGCTCCGGCGTCGACCAGGTCGGCGTCTGCGACGATCTGGTCGTTGAGGGCTGCTTGCGCCTCGGAGAGGAGCGGCGCAACCAGTTTGTCGCTGAGGCCGGCCGGGACGGTGCCCGGGGAGCGCTTCTGCGCTTTGCCGGATTTCCACTCGTAGAACCCGCGCGCCGTTTTGCGACCGAGGTGACCCGCAGCGATGAGCTCGCTCAGTCGTCGCGGTACTTGCGCACCGTCTCCCAGCATCTTGCCGACCTCGACGCAGATGTCGAGACCGACCGTGTCGGCGAGCTCGATCGGACCCATCGGCATGCCGAAGGCGAGCGCCGCCTCGTCGACGGATTCCGGCGCAATGCCTTGGTCGAGGTAACGCATCGCCTGCATCAGGTACGGCGCGAGAATGCGATTGACCAGGAATCCCGGCGCGCTTTTCACAGGCAGCGGGAGCTTGTCGATCTGCCGCGTGAACGCAGCAGCGGTTTCGACCAGGCCGGCATACGTATCGGACGCGGTGACGATTTCGACGAGCATCATGCGAGCCACCGGATTGAAAAAGTGGAGACCGATGATCCGTCGCGGATCATTGAGAGGCGCCCGAATTTGCTCCAAGGGGATGCTGGAGGTATTGGTCGCCAGCAGCGCCTCCGGTTTTGCTTTTGTCTCCAGCGCGGCGAAGAGCCGCTGTTTGGCTTCAAGATTCTCGAAAATCGCCTCGATGATGACGTCAGCGTGGGCGACGCCGTCGCCGGCAACGTCCGGGATCAGCCGGTCAAGCGCGTCACGGACGCGCCGTGAATCCTTCAGTCGATCGGAAAAAAGCTTGGCGGCTCGCTTGAGCGCCGGCGAAAGCCTGTCCGAGTTTTGATCCTGCAGGGTGACGGTGATGCCGCCCAGCGCGCACCATGCGGCGATGTCGCCGCCCATGGTTCCTGCTCCCACGACGTGAACGCGCTTTGCTTCAAATCCACCCTCGCGACCGAAACCCTTCAGGCGCTCCTGCAGCTTGAACACCCGGATCAAATTGCGCGCCGTTGGGGTCTGCAGCAGATATGCAATGGATGCCGTGTCCGACGCTGGCGCAGCGAGCGCATCGCCATCGTGCTTCACCCACATGTCGAGGATCGCGTACGGCGCAGGATAGTGCTGAGCTCTGGCACGAGCCGCGATCTGTTTCCTAGCCTTGGCCGCGATCAGCGGGCGCAGCAGCGGGCTGAGCGTCAGCTTGAGCGTCCATGGAAGTTGCCGGGGCCGCGGTTTGGCGAGGAGCATTCCGCGTGCGGTGTTCATCATGATGCGCGCTGGCACACACTCGTCGGCGATTCCCAGCCGCTTGGCGCGCCGAGCATCGATGGTGCGGCCGGTGAGGAGCATGTCGAGGGAGGCAGGAGCGCCGGCAAGCCTGGGCAAGCGCCTCATGCCGCCCCATCCGGGGACAATGCCGAGCATCACTTCAGGCAATCCCAGACGAGTTCCGGGCTCGTCGACAACGACGCGGTAGCGACAGGCGAGCGCGAGCTCCAAACCGCCGCCCAGACAAAACCCGCGCACCAGCGCGAGCGTTGGATACGCCGCGGCGGCCAGCTCGTTGAAAAGATCCCAGCCTCTTCGAACCAGCGCAAGCGCGTCGTCAACCGTGGCAATTTTGGCGAACTCGTCGACGTCAGCGCCCGCGATGAAGCCGTTGTCCTTCCCCGAACGAATGACGAGGCCCTTCGGGGGCTGGGCAGAAAGCTCGGCCAAGATCCTGCTCAGCTCCTCGAGCACATCCCGAGAAAGCGTATTGGTGGAAGCGCCCGCCTTGTCGAGCGTAAGCCACGTCACGCCATCGGCTTCACGGTCCAGTCGCCAATGCTGCAGGCTTGCCATCGCGCGTCTTGGTTTGAGGGCCTGTTAAGAGCGTTCCACCAGCATCGCTCCGCCCAAGCCGCCGCCGATGCAGATTGCGGCAATGCCGCGCTTGCCGTGCGTGCGCTTCAGCACGTTGAGCAGATGCAGGACGATGCGTGCGCCGGAGGCGCCCACCGGGTGCCCGAGCGCGATGGCGCCGCCATCGACATTGAGCTTTGAGAGGTCGATTCGTCCAAGGGCCGCATCGAGACCAAGCTCGCGCCTGCAATAATCATCGTCGGCCCATGCGCGCAGGCAGGCAAGCACCTGGGCGGCAAAAGCCTCATTGATCTCCCAGGCGTCGATGTCTTCCAGCTTCAATCCGTGACGCTTGAGAATGGGCGTAGCGGCATGCACCGGCCCAAGCCCCATTTCTGCCGGATCGAGGCCGGCCCATTCACTGTCGGAGATGGTTCCGAGAACCGGCAGGTCGAATTTCGCAACGGCGGCGTCAGATGCGAGCACCAGCCACGACGCACCGTCCGTAATCTGGGAGCTGTTGCCGGCGGTAACGTTTCCGTACTTGCGATCGAAGAAAGGCTTGAGCTTCGCGAGATTTTCGGGCGTCGAGTCTTCGCGGACACCATCATCGGTTGGGTAGAGCTTGCCGTCGGTGCCGTAGAGTGGAGCGATCTCGGCGTCGAAGTAGCCGGCCTTTTGCGCGGCGAGCACCCGGCGATGGCTCTGCGCCGCCAATTCATCCATATCCCGTCGCGAGATTCCGAAGCGGAAAGCCAGATTCTCCGCAGTCTGTCCCATCAACAGGCCAACCATGGGGTCGGTGAGGCCCTTCATGATGCCGATCACCGGTTGGAGCGCTTCCGTCGGTTTCAGGCTTAGAAAGGCCCCGACCTTGTCGCCGAAACTGCGTGCGGCGCTGAAGCGCGCAAACCAGAGCACCATCTTGTCCGAGTAGAGCAGCGGCGCCCGCGACAGCGCGTCGACGCCGCCGGCGAGCACGAGCTGCGAGCGACCGATTCGAATGTTGGCGATCGCCGAATCGAGCGCCTGCATGCCGGAAGCGCAATTGCGCATGACGGTCCATCCTGGCACCTTGCGACCGCAACCCAGGCGCAATGCAACCACGCGTCCGATGTTCACTTCGTCAGGCGATGGGCTGGCACAGCCGAGAATGACTTCATCGAGATCGGTCGGTGAGAAGGGCATGCGCTTGAGCAACGCACGCCCCGCCTGCACGGCGAGATCGGAAGCAGAAAAAGGACCGGGTCGATTGCGCGCCTTGAGAAACGGCGTGCGCGCGCCGTCGACGACGAAAATCGGTTGCTTCATCGTTGCCTCGAAGGAACTTAAAGCAGGAAGAGCCTCGTTGGCGCTTTAGGCCGCGGCCTTGCGCGCAGCCGAAGCGTCGGTAACCGCCGCAACCGGAGAGCGCATTTGCGACGCGCCCAGGTCTTGCGGGAAATCATCCACCCGGACAACCTCGTCCGCAAGCCGCTTGGCACGGCGCAGGATTTTCAACTCGTCGGCCGTGATGACGCTGCTGGCGAGCGCTGCGCTGGCGCGATCTTCTCCCTGCTGCACTGAAAATAGACCGGCGCGGACTGCGTCACGCACCTTGGCCTCGATCGGCTCTGCGGCAAGCGTCGCTTCCAGCGCCAGATCCAGCGCGCCCACGATGTCGCTCTCCGCCCTTGGCAAGTAAATGCCGGCGGTCAGACGATCGCGAGTGGCGGAGGGTTCGATCAACAGCCGCGCCACATCGTGACCGAGCCGGTCCGGAGGCACGACATAGGGGCGGCCGAGCGGGAACACCGTGCGCCGCAGCACCGCAGCGATGGCGCGATTGGGAAAATTCGAAATCACCCCTTCGATGGCGTTCTGCGCCTTGAACATCGCATCCCAGATGGCCCAATGCATCAGCGGCGCGTCGGCGCTCTGCCGTCCCTCATCCTCGTAGCGCTTGAGCGTCGCCGAAGAGAGATAGAGCATCGACAGAATATCGCCGAGGCGCGCGGAGAGTTTTTCCTTGCGTTTGAGCGCACCGCCCAGCACGCCCATCGACACGTCGGCGAGAAACGCCAGCGCCGCGGAGAAGCGCGTCAACTGCTGGTAGTAGCGCCGTGTCTCGCTCGCCACGCCGGAAGGTACGGACACACAGTGCGAACCGCAGAGCCCCATCACCAACGCCCGTGCCATGTTGCTCACGACGAATCGAATGTGCCCGAACAGCGCCCTGTCGAATGCGATGGATGCCGTCCGTGCGTCCGGATCGCCGGCCGCTGCGATCTCACGAAGCACGTAGGGATGGCAGCGGATCGCGCCCTGTCCGAAGATGATCAGGCTGCGCGTGAGAATGTTGGCGCCTTCAACGGTAATCGAGACAGGTATCTGCATGTATGCGGCGCCGACGAAGTTGGACGGCCCCATGCAGATACCTTTGCCGCCGGCGATATCCATCGCGTCATTGGCGATCTGCCGGCCGCGTTCGGTCAGATGATACTTGGAGATGGCGGAGAGAACGCCCGGTTTTTCGCCGCGGTCGATTGCACCTACGGTCAAGACGCGAGTGGCATCCATCGAATACAGATAACCGCCGATGCGAGCGAGCGGTTCTTCGATGCCTTCGAACTTGCCGATGGGCGTCTTGAACTGACTGCGCACGCGAGCGTAAGCCCCCGTTGCGCGCGTGAGCAGCTTTGCCATTCCGGTGTTGAGGGATGGCAACGAAATGGAGCGACCCGCGGCAAGACACTCCATGAGCATTCGCCATCCTTTGCCGACCATGGGTTTGCCGCCGATCACCCATTCCATCGGGATGAACACATCCTTGCCCCAGTTGGGGCCATTTTGGAAGACTGCGGCAAGCGGCATATGCCGGCGTCCGATGTTGACACCCGGGTGCTGCGTGGGGATCAGTGCACAGGTGATGCCGAGATCCTCTTTGTCACCCAGGAGGTGATCGGGATCAAAGGCGCGAAACGCAAGGCCGAGCAGCGTCGCGACCGGCCCTAGGGTAATGTAGCGCTTTTCCCAGTTGAGCTTGAGACCGAGCGTCGTCCTTCCCTGGTATTCGCTCATGCACACGATGCCGCTGTCGGGAATAGCCGCGGCATCGGATCCGGCATAGGGATTGGTCAACGCAAAACACGGTATCTCCAGCCCCTTGGCGAGGCGCGGCAAATAATGGCGCTTCTGCTCCTCGGTGCCGTAATGCAGCAGCAGCTCACCCGGGCCGAGCGAGTTCGGCACCATCACTGTGACAACGACTGCGCTGCATCGCGAAGCGAGCTTGGAGACAACCTCGGAATGCGCGAATGCCGAAAAGCCGAGACCTCCGTACTCCTTGGGGATGATCATGCCGAGAAATCCGCGATCCTTGATGTACTGCCAGACGTGTGACGGCAGGTCGCGATAGATTTGCGTCGTCTCCCATTCGGAGATCATCCCGCAGAGCTGTTCGCATTCGTTGTCGATAAACCGCTGCTCCTCTGCGCTCAGTTGTGGCAACGGGGCGTTGAGGAGCTTGGTCCAGTCGGGCCGCCCTGAGAAGAGGTCAGCGTCCCACCACACGCTGCCGGCTTCGATCGCCTCGCGCTCGGTCTGCGACATCGGAGGCAATACCCTGCGGAATGTGGCGAGGATGCCATCGCTTACGAGCTTGCGTCGCAATATCGGCCAATTAAGCGGAATCGCGAGGACCACCAAGGCTGCGCCCAGGCACAGCAAGGCGAGCGATGGCAGCAGGTGCGCGCCCCATGCGAGCGCCAGCACCATTGCGATCGTGAGGGTCCACGCCCAGCCGCCGGCATCGAAATAAGCCACTACGAAAAATCCGACGAGCATCGCGAAGAGCAACAAGAGTGTCAGCATGTCAGTGGCTAAACGGCGTTCTCGCCGTCGATCTCATCGTCCTGGGACAAGGGAGCCTTGAGGCCCGCAATCAGAAAGGGGGCAAGACGGCGCAGGAGCGCTTCGTCGTTGCCCGAATCGCGTGGGTTGAGAGCGGCAATCAACTTCAGTGCGTCGGTACCCGCCAACGTATACGACAGCGCTCCCATGACGAAGTGCAGACGCCAGCTCAATTCCTTTTTGGGCAAATGCGGAAGCGCTCGACCGAACGCGGCCTTGAAGCGCGCGATCATGACCGCATACTGCTCGGTCAGAAAATGGCGAATGAATGGCGCCGGATCGGCGTAGGCGCGTCCGAGCAGCCGCAAAAAATTCTTGCCGCCGCGCCGAGGGTCGCGAGCTAGCCGCAGCGCGGGAATGAACATAGCGCCCAGAATCTTTTCGCAGGAAAGCGGTCTCGGCGCGGCCTCACGCTCGAATCGGGTGAGCAGCGCAACGCGCTCCTGGTTCATGGGATCGAGCCGTCGGGTGAGCACGGCCTGAAACAGCTCCTCCTTGCTGCCGAAGTGATAATTGACGGCGGCGAGATTGACGCCGGCTGCCGCCGTGATCTGACGCAGCGAGGTCGCTTCGAAGCCGTGCTCCATGAAAAGCGCCTCGGCGGCATCGAGGATCTTCTCCTGGGTCGCCGCACTTCGGGGTGTATCGAAAGGAATGACTTTGCCTCGCATCTTGAGGTCCCCCCGAGGACAGAATCCCGGCGTTGCAGGAATCGGTCAAACGTTTGTTTGAATTCTAAGCGCCTCTTCTTCGGGCTGTCAAATCGGGTCGCCGTAACGCTCCCGGCTGCCTGTTCGGTGGCGGCCCTTTGGTTATACTGAACACTCCCTTAAGCCCTGACCGATATGCCCTCGATCTCGATAAAGCGCCGTCACAAGCTCGATCACAAGGACGCCAAGGCAGCGGCGCGCAAGGTCGCGAAGGATCTCGACAAGCGTTTCGGGCTGACTCACCGATGGAAAGGCGACGAGGTCTCCTTCAACGGCGCCGGTGTCTCAGGCTCCATGCACGTCGGCAAGTCACAGATCAGCCTTGACGTAGAGCTTTCCTTCCTGTTCGTGGCGCTTAAGGGCACGATCGAGCGGCACATCAACCGGGAGCTCGATGCAGCATTGAAAGGCAACGCTTAGGACGAATCCTCCTTTGAGCCGAGCGGATCCGGAAAAGGTCCCGGGTCGCCATCGAAGATCGCCTCCATGAGCTTGGTTTCGCGATCTGCGATCATGGCCAGGAATTGATCGGCGCCACGCATGCTGGCAAAGCTGCTGAAGCCACGCTCGAGGAAATTCTGAAGCGCGCCGAGTCCGGCAAGCCGGGCCGGCCGTCGCATCAGCGAGAGGATCTTGCGCAATAGTGGCTTGTGGACATACCGGTCGAGCTCATGTCCGACCTCGACGACCAATGCGATCTGGCCCTCTCGCGAGGGCCGATTCGCGCAACGCCGGTATGCCTTGCAATACACCGGCATCGACAACGCCGAGCCGATGCCCATCGCTTCCACCAGAGCCCGATCGAGTTCCAGCGACAGCGCCGAGAGCTCCACGGCCTTCGCCACGGTTGCAATCGCGCCCTCGGGCAGCACGCGCACCATGACCGGAACGACGCGCGCAAGGTCGGCGTCGTGGCGACTGAAATCCTTCGGTCCGTATAGATCGGAACCGAAGAATTCAATCGCTTTGCCGTAGCGCGGGTCGCGGGCAAGATCGGCGTACGTGCCGTTGAGCCGCCGGGCCTGCCAGCGCGCAAGACGGTCCATCGCCGCCGCAAGACCGGGGACGTGATGTCGCTCCTCGCGCAGCCGACGTACGCGCTCGAGCTGTTCAATCAGTCGCTCTTTGGCGGTGGTCATTGGAAACGCCGGACCCTGGGAGCCTGCCAGCTTGGCGTGGTTCAAGGTTCGGTCGTGTTCGCGCGAATTAGGTTGTATTGCCTATTTTCACGGACTAGAGTCGAGCGCATATCGCCGGCGTCTCGTCATTTCGGCGGCACCTGCATCGCAGCCTGTGTCCCAGCCCTCTCCCCCTGGACCGCGTATCAGCCGTCGCACCCTGCTCAAGGCCGGTGTCGCGGGCGGTGCCGCGTTGATCCTGGCGCGATGGCTTTACACGCAGACGTCGACGACGGTAGCTGCGTCGCCGTCCCTTGCCCTGGATACGCGAGCACGCACCGTCGTTGCAGCGATTGTACCGGTGATGCTCCAAGGCGCGCTGCCGGACGGCAACGCGGCGATCGTTGCACGCGACGAAGTCGTCGCCGGCGTTGATCGCGCCGTCGCCGGACTGCCCCTGGCGGTTCGCAATGAAGTCGGCGAATTGTTCGCGCTGCTGGCATTCCCGCCCGGGCGATGCTTAATTGCGGGCGTCTGGTCCCCATGGCCGGACGCGTCCCATGATTCGATCGCGGCGTTCCTGGTCCGGTGGCGTGACAGTCGCTTCGCATTGCTACGTTCGGGCTTCGAAGCCTTGCATCGGCTCATCACTGCGGCATGGTACGGCAACCAACGCGCGTGGCAGGCCATCGATTATCCGGGTCCTCCATCGCTGGAGTCGGCGTGATGGCAACGCACGATCTACGCCAATTACGGTTGACCGATCCGTTTCGCGACGGTATCGCTTCGGGCTGGAAAGTGGTCGACGCGTCAGCGCTTGCCGCCGACGCCTTATTCGACGCCGACGTCGCCATCGTAGGTTCCGGCGCGGGCGGCGGCACCGCCGCGGAAATATTGAGCAGTGCCGGACTCGAGGTCGTGCTTATCGAGGAAGGTCCGCTGGCGACTTCCTCGGACTTTCACATGCTCGAATCCGAGGCCTATCCGCAGCTCTACCAGGAATCGGCGAGCCGAAAGACCAAGGACAAAGCGATCAACATCCTTCAGGGACGCTGTGTCGGCGGGGGAACCACGGTCAATTGGACGTCCAGCTTTCGCACTCCAGACACGACGCTCGATTACTGGAGGCACGAATTCGGCATCGAGGGATTCGCTGCCGCCGATCTTGGTCCCTGGTTCGAGCAAATGGAGACAAGGCTCGGCATCGCCCCATGGGCGGTCGCACCCAATGCCAACAATGAGATGCTCCGCCGCGGCGCGACCATGCTTGGCATCCCGACCGGCGTGATCCGCCGTAACGTACGAGGCTGCTGGAACATCGGTTACTGCGGCGTGGGCTGCCCGACCAACGCCAAGCAATCGATGCTGGTGACGTCGATACCCGCGGCTCTCGCTCGCGGCGCAACATTGCTCACGCGCGCACGAGCGTGGAGATTCGAGCGCTCCGGGAATCGCATCAGCTCGTTATCGTGTATTGGGCTCGACCGAGGCGGCGTCGATCCGACCAAGCGCCGGATCAACGTGCGTGCCAGGACCTTCATTGCGGCCGCAGGAGCGATAGGGAGCCCGGCGCTTCTGTTACGCAGCGAGCTGCCCGATCCGTACGGCACGATCGGCAAACGCACCTTTCTGCATCCCACCGTCGTATCCGCCGCGCTCATGCCCGAGCGCGTCGACGGTTTTGCCGGGGCACCGCAAACGATCTACTCGGACCATTTTCTCGACTCGTTTCCCTTGGACGGTCCAATCGGTTACAAGCTCGAGGTTCCTCCGTTGCATCCAATTCTGACGAGCACGACGCTGCCTGGCATCGGCGAGGCTCACGCGCAGTGGATGCACGGTTTTCCTCGCCTGCAAGTGATCATCGCGCTGATGCGCGACGGATTCCATGCGCAAAGCCCCGGCGGGTCGGTAGGGCTGCGTAGCGATGCAACTCCTTTGCTCGACTACCCTCTGCACGACTATTTATGGGATGGCGCGCGCCGTGCCCTCGCAACCATGGCGGAAATCCAGTTCGCTGCAGGTGCTGCAACGGTCGCGCCCTTGCACTCCACCGGAATAACCTATTCGACCTGGCGTGATGCGAAGCGTGGCATCGCCGCGTTGCCGCTCGCGCCTCTGGTCACGCCGGTCGTTAGCGCGCACGTCATGGGTGGTTGCCCGATCGGCCCCGCGATCGAACGCTCAGTGGTGGATGGAACGGGCCGCTATCATCATCTCGAAAATCTCTACGTGATCGACGGTTCGCTGTTTCCCACCAGTCTCGGCGCCAATCCCCAGCTTTCGATCTACGCGGTCGCAGCAAAGCTCGCCTCGGGTCTGGCGAAGCGCCTCGGCGGACGATTAGGGTGATTGCTCTAATCGCTTCGTTTAAATTTTACCCATCGCAGGAAAGTTCTGCACGTTCGTTCTAACTCAACCAAGGAGCAAGCATCATGCAAAAGCAAGTAACCCGCATTAACAATAACCCGTTGGCCGACGCAGCGTTCGCCGCTTCGCGCCAGGTCTGGCTCGCAAGCCTCGGCGCCGCAGCGCTCACACGTGATTGGGCCCGCGACGAGGCCGGCAGAACTTTCCGCGCTTTGGTCAAGGAAGGCTCGGCGGTCGAAAAGCAGGCCATCCGCGTGTTAAGCGATCGCGTCGAGACCTCGATTGCCACTGCCACCTCGCTGTGGAAGCAGACCCGCGCCACCGCGCTGACGACGGCGAATACGCTGGCTGAGACCGCGACGTCGGCTCTCTCGAAATTCAAGGCGCCGGTTATTGTCCGCAGCACGCCGCCGGTCAAGACGGCCAAGCGCGCGCGCACCAACACCAAGCGGGTTGCTCGACGCACTAAGCGCGCTTCGCGGAAGGCGTAGTAGACTCCCGCGCTCCCAAGCCGCCGTGTCTTGGGCGCCAGGAGATCCATGTCAGGACGGGCAGCGACCTCGCGTCGTACGGACGCGGGAAGCAATAAAAGAGCCCGTCCGGGCGTTGGTCTCGCCCTCGCCGGCGGCGGACCGCTGGGGGGAATTTACGAGGTGGGCGCGTTGCTCGCGCTCACCGAATCCCTCGACGGCATCGACTTCAACGACCTCGACGTGTATGTCGGGGTATCTTCCGGCAGTTTTGTCGCCGCCGCGCTCGCCAACGGCATTTCGCCAGCGCAGATGTACCGTCTGTTCATCGACGATGGCGCCGACGCAACGCTCGCGCCTGCGCTGTTTCTGCGTCCCGCCTTCGGCGAATTCTTGCTGCGAGCGCTGTCGGTTCCGCGCTTGTTTAGCCAGGCGATGCTCGAATACCTGCGCCAGCCTCGGCATCGCAGCCTGATGGAATCCCTTGCCATGCTGGGGCGCGCCGTGCCGACCGGCGTCTTCGATCAGCGGGCCATCGATGCGTTTCTGCGCAAGCTGTTCGCAAGCGCCGGACGCACCAACGACTTCCGCAACTTGCGACGCCGCCTTTTTCTGGTCGCAACGAACCTGGACACCGGCGCGTCGGTAACTTTCGGCGGCCCCGGGTCTGCGCACATACCGATCACCAAGGCGATCGAGGCCTCGGCGGCACTGCCGGGGCTGTTTCCACCGGTTGAAATCGAAGGCGAGCACTATGTCGACGGAGCGCTGAATAAAACCCTTCACGCGTCGGTCGCGCTCGATGAGGCTGTATCGCTCCTTTTCTGCGTCAACCCGCTGGTGCCCTTTGATGCGAGCTCCGCTTCCCGACGCGGGCGGATCACGGTGGATAAGCTCAATCATGGCGGACTTCCACTAGTCCTGGCCCAGACATTCCGCGCCATCATTCACTCGCGGATGAAAGTCGGCATGGAGAAATACCGCCAGCAGTATCCGCAGGCCGATATTCTGCTGTTCGAGCCGGAACGCGAGGATGCCGACATGTTCTTCGCGAACATCTTCAGCTATTCGCATCGTCGCCGCCTGTGCGATGCCGCATACCACAAGACGCGGCAGAGTCTGCTCTCGCGGCGCGCCAAGTTGGAACCGCTGCTCGCGCGGCACGGCATTCGCCTCAACGTCGAGCGCCTTGTGGATGGGCACCGGTCGATCCGTGACACGCTCGACGATCCCCGGCCGTTGATCAATCACCCGCCAAGCGCACAGCGCACCGTGCGCGATCTCTCGAAGACGCTTGACGCACTCGAGCGCTGGCTGCGGCACGCTCGAGCCTAGACCACACGCATCGGCCTTTGCAGGCGAGTGTGACGGCCACTACACTGCCGATCTTCCTCGTTCGCAAACCATTCGATGGCGGAACGCAAACGTCCGCGGCGCACCCGCGAGCGCATCGTCGAGACCGCGCTCCTTCTGTTCAACCGGGAGGGCGAGCCTAACGTCACCACCGCCGACATCGCCGGCGAGATGGGCATCAGCCCGGGGAACCTCTACTACCATTTCCGCAGCAAGCGAGAAATAGTCAACCAGCTGTTCGATGCCTTCGAGCGACGGCTCGATGACCTGCTCGGCACTCCGCAGGGACGCCCTGCCGACGTCGAGGATCTGTGGCTTTTCCTCCACCTTCTCTTCGAGGCGATGTGGGAGTTCCGCTTCTTCTATCGCGATCTCGACGAGATACTGTCACGCGACCGAAGGCTCGCTTCGCGCTTTGGCGGCTTCACCCGCCGCGGCCGGGAGACCATGATAGATTTGTGCGCAAGCATGGTGGCGAGCGGTGCCATGCAAGCGTCCGAACGCGAGATCGGCACACTTGCCGAAAACGTGACTTTGGTGGCGACATACTGGATCTCCTATCAGAAGCTATCATCCGGTCAGCGCGAAATGGAAGGCATCAACCTCGATCGGGCTGCGTACCAGGTTTTATCGCTGATCGCGCCTTTCCTGCGTGGGGACGCGCGTGCGCTCCTTGAGCGTCTCAGCAGCGACTATGTGTAGATCAGACGAAGAGGAGGCGATCGATGGCCAGGAAGTGGGCAAAGTTTCCGCATGCCGACAAGGCGTACGCTTATGACAGCGCGTCACTGAAGAAGCATTGGGATCGCCTGCATCGGGGCGATCGAGAACCGTTTCCCAAAGAAGCTGCCGTGCAATCGGCATGGCGCCACTTTCACGCCGGTGAATTCGAGCAAGCAGTGGAAGCGGGAAAAAGCGCCGGAGGAGCCGGCATCAACGCTGCTGCAAAGGCGCAAGCGATTTACGCAAATTACCTGGAGAAGAACGAGCGCAGCAAGCTCGACTTATTCGAGGAAGCCGCAGCGCTCGCCGATGACCGGCGCAAGGAAGCGCCGAAGGACGCCAACGCGCACTACTTGTATGCCTATGCGCTGGGCCGCTACAGCCAGGGTATTTCCGTCGCCAAGGCGCTTGCCCAAGGCTTTGGCGGCAAGATTCGCGATGCGCTGACCACTGCGTTGAAGCTCAATCCCTCGCATGCCGAGGCCAATACCGCTTATGGCGCGTATCAGGCTGAAGTGATCGCCAAGGTCGGTAGCCTGGTAGCGGGCATCACCTACGGCGCGAAGAAGGATTCGGCCATGGCGCACTACGAAAAAGGCATGAAATTGAATCCCGAGTCAGCGATCGCGCGCATCGAGTACGCGAATGGATTGATCCTGCTGGGAGGGAAAAGCAAGCTCGACGAGGCGACCGAGATCTACGAGCAGGCGGCCGCGCACAAACCGATGGATGCGATGGAACGTCTCGACGTTGAACTGGCGCGCTCGGAGCTGGAGTAATATCTGCCGTTCGACGACGCCGCGCTCACGAGGGGGACGGCGTGTCAGCGACGCCGCAGTAGGATGCGACGGATCCGTACCGGGGAGGACATCTTGCCCATCGCCCGCATAGGAATTGTGGCTGTCGCACTCTGGTTGCTTGCGAGCGCCGCCGTCGCTCAGCAGATCGAAGTCCTCTGGCTCGGACACTCCGCATTCCGCATCACCAGCACGACGGGCAAGGTGATCGTCATCGATCCTTTCCTCAAAAGAAATCCGAGGACGCCGGCGAAATACAAGGAACTTGCCGCCCTCGGCAAAGTGGATCTGATCCTCGTGACGCACGGTCACCAGGATCACATCAGCGATCTGCCGGAGCTCGCCAATCTGACGGGCGCGACCGTAGTCGCCAACTACGAGCTGGCGAACAACCTGGTCGGCGTCGGAGTGCTGGACGCCACGAAGACGATCGTCGGGATGAACAAGGGCGGTACCCTCGAGCCGCTCGGTCCCGGCATCAAGGTGCACATGGTGCAGGCCGAGCACACCTCGTCGGTGGACATGAAAAGGCTCAAACCGGAATGGACCGGCCCGCCGTTCCTCGACAGCGGCGCGGCGGTCGGATACGTGATTGAATTCGAGAACGGCTTCAAAATCTATCACACCGGCGACACGGACGTCTTCGGCGACATGGGGCTGATCGGCCGCTTCTTCAAGCCCGATCTCGTCCTCATCTGCATCGGCGGCCACTTCACGATGGATCCCGAGCACGCCGCTTTCGCGCTACGCGAGCTGATACGCCCGAAGCAGGTGATTCCCATGCATTACGGGACGTTTCCCGTGATCAACCGCACGCCGGCCGAGCTCAAGGCGGCACTTGGCAACGCGCCGATCAAGATGCTCGACGTGAAGCCGGGCGAGGCAGTTCGCTTCTAACGCCGCGGCGCGTTACTCGGGAATGCCCGCCTTCGCAAGCCCGGCGGCAAAGCGCCTGGCCTCGTCTGGCTTCGCGAATGGGTACCAGTACGTGACGGCGCGTATTGTCAGCGGGTCGTGGCCCGCGAACCTGCCGCGCCGGTCCTTGCTCTTCATCGCCTCCACCAACCGCTGGGCATCGTCCCGCCGGCCGGTGAGACCGTAGATCGCGAGCAGCAGCCGCTGCGACCAGTAGTCGTCACGGTTGAGCTCGACCGCCCGCTCGAGTGACGCTGCTGCCTCGTCGAGCCGGTTGAGTCCGAACAGCGCAAGGCCGCGCTGATAAGCGTAGCTCGACG
>VBCY01000286.1:0-11764 GCA_005882995.1 Betaproteobacteria bacterium | reverse complement strand
CCGGCGAAGCTGAGCGCGCCCGCGAGCGCGACGTAGCCCTCGGCATCGTTCGGATCGCTCGCCACCGCACGCTGCGCCTCGGCGATCGCTTCAGCATGCTGCTGCGAATGAAGCAGCATCGCGCTCGCGACCTGATGCGCGAGCGGAGTGGGGTCACGCATGGCTTTCGTGAGGTATTGCTCCGCGTCGTAATTCGTATCGCGCGAGAGGCCGAGCGCCGATCCCCAATAGCGCGTGTAGATCTCCCAATGGATCGCCGCGAGCGCAGCCCAGGCACGGGAGTAAGTTGGATCGATTTCCGCTGCCTGTTTGAAATCGGCGATTGCCAGACGAAATTCGTCAGGCGTCTGTCGCAAGTAGTGCTCCCAGCCCTTTAGCAAGACGTCGTACGCCTGGACGTTGCCGGTGCCTCGCTTCGCGACGCGATCGCTCTCGTCTTTTGTCAACTCAACCGACAGCGCCTTGACGACGTTACGTGTGATCGTGTCCTGCAGGCTGAAGATGTTCTTGAGCTCTCCGTCGTAGCGGTCGGCCCACACGTGGGTTCCAGACACCGCGTCGATCAACTGCGCGTTGACACGCACGCTCTCGCCGCTGCGGCGCACGCTGCCTTCGATGACGTAGCGTGCATTGAGCGCCTTGCCGATCTCGCGCACGTCGTGCGCCTTGCCCTTGTACTGGAACGTCGAGTTGCGGGCGATGACGACGAGCCCGGCAACCTTCGATAAATCCGTGATGAGGTCCTCGGTAATACCGTCGGAAAAATATGCGCGATCCGCGTCGCCGCTCATGTTGTCGAAGGGCAGAACGGCAATCGATGGTTTGCCTGCCGGCGCTGACGCTGCCGGCGCTCGCTCTGCTGCGGGCGTCGGAACATCGCGAGACGGCGTCGCACGCTGCCACCAGGTCACTCCGACAGCGATCAGCAGCGCCGCAGCGGCAGCGGCCGACCACGCCAGGCTTCGGCGCCGTCGCGACGCGGAGGGCGCGGCGGCAGCGACGACTGGCTTCGGCAATCCGTTCTGTCGAACCGTGAACGCGCGCACCGGATCGGCAATGTTCTTAACGGCTTGCACACCGAGATCGTCGAACGCGGCTGCGACGCGGCTCTTGACCGCGCCGCGCACTGCTTCGGAAACGACGATTCCGCCTGGCGGCGCCAGCGCCTGCAGCCGCGCCGCAATGTTAACGCCGTCGCCGTAGACGTCGCCATCCGCGCGCTCGTTCACGTCACCCAGGTGCACGCCGATGCGGAAGCGCAACCGACGATTGTCGGCAACGTCACGCGACGAGGCGTCAAGCGTGCGCTGCACGGCGAGCGCCGCGGTGACGGCGCCGGCTGCCGTTTCGAACACCGCCAACACGGAATCTCCGACGGTATTGATGACGCGCCCGTGATGTGCGGCGACCTGCTCTCGGAACACGGCGTGGGCGGCCTCTAGCGCCAGTGCGGTCGCGCGCTCGTCGGCTTCCATCAAGCGTGAGTAGCCCGCGGCATCGGCGGCCAGAATCGCCGCAAGGCGCTGTCGCTGATCACCCTCGCTCATTGGCATGATTCCTCCGGCCGTCACGCCGGCAAACGGTACGCTCGACGCGAGAAGTCGGCAGCTGGCGATGCAGGCGCGAATACGCCGCGTTCTACCTCGTCGGCAGTGGGCGGCTCCTCCCACGGCCAAGGACTCATCAGCGTAGCAAGCACGAGCTTGTCGAATTCCGGCGCAAAGCGTTCGATGATGCGATCCGGATCCGGACACAGCCCCTTGTCGGCTGCCAGGCCGAACTGCACTTCGCCGTTATACGACAAGATCGACACTCCCATGCCGATGTCGCCGGACTGCGGCACCCAGAACATCATGCTCTCGATCGCCGCGCCGGCCAGATACAGCGGTGCCTGGGGCCCTGGAACGTTGGTCATGACGGCTGTCGCGTTCCTGGCAAGCGTTGCCAGCAATGTCTCCTGAAGGAGCTTGGGGCCCATCCCCATCGCCGCCAGAATGCCGAGCGCGAGGATTGGCTGATAGGACCCCTTGAGCTCACGCATATTGGCTCGAACCGCGTAGAGACGCTCGACGGGATTCTCGATGCCGAGCGGCAGGTCGAGAAAGACGAGCCCGAAGCGGTTGCCAAGCTTCCACGCCTTTTCGGGTGGACGCAGATTCACCGGCACCAGGGCGCGCAAGGTCACCCCTGTGATCTGATCGCCGTGACGGGAGAGATACGATCCCAACGCGCCGGCCACCGATGAGAGCAGTACGTCGTTCACCGAGCAGCCAAGGGCACGCCCGATCGCCTTGACCTCGGCGAGCACAATGGGCTCCGCCCAAGCAACGCGCTTGACCACGCCCGGCGTTCCCTTGAAGCGAGTCCGCGAATCCTCGCCCATCATCGCGAGCTTGGCGATCTCCGCGGTCAGCGCGCTCCCCTGCTCGGCCAGTGCCACAGCCTTGCCCGGGTCATGCCACAGCGCGATTCCCTTTTCGAGCAGCGTTGAACCCGCCTTGAAGCCCAGCTTCAGTGCTCCGCTGACCGGCTCCAGGAGTTGCGCCAGTGGATCGTCGGCGTCGGGCTCGCGCTTGTTCGATGGCGGAGGCATCGACCCGGACACGCGTCCCTTGCGGTCCGCATCGGTCATCGAGAGCATCACCTGGATAAGCGCGATTCCGTCGGCGTAGCAGTGATGGATGCGCATGATGACTGCGCTGCCCCCGTTGAAGCGCTGCACGAGGTGGAATTGCCACAGCGGCCGGTGCGGATCGAGCGGTGCGCTCATCAACTTGCTCACCAACGCTTGCAGTTGCACCTTGCCACCTCGGCCACCGAGCGCAACCGCTTCGACGTGGGCTGCGATGTCGAAATCGGCGTCGGTTTCCCAATAAGCTCCCACAGGAGCTTGAACGACTCGCTGGCGAAATCGCGCAAAGCGAAGAAAACGCTCGGCAAGCAGTGATCTCAAGCGCGAGAGCGCGATGCGATCTCGGAGCAGCAGCACACCACAGATCATCATCAGGTTGCTGGGACGGTCCATGCGCAACCAGGCGGTGTCGACGCTGGACATGCGTTCGCGCTTCGATTCCGGCATTGGGATGGAATTGCTCGCGCTCGAGAAGTCGCGCTAAAGTAGCACAGTCGTCTGAACGTCGGAAAACGGAGGAGAAGACATGGCTGCTGCGCCGAAGGACCTCAAAGCAAAGTTCGAAGCCGCAGCCGCCGCGGCCAAGCAAACCAAAAAGAAACCCGATAACGCGACGCTTCTCAAGCTCTATTCGTATTACAAGCAGGCGACCGAAGGGGACGTCAAGGGAGATCGTCCGGGGGGATTCGATTTCGTCGGGGCTGCGAAATACGACGCGTGGGCCAAGCTCAAGGGCTCGAGCCGCGACGACGCGATGCAGAACTATATCAAGCAGGTGGACAAGCTAAACCGGGACTAATAAGAGTTTGTGGGGAAACGAGGACGTCCCTCACCCGCCGCTATCGCGCCGGCCTCTCCCAGAGGGAGAGGCGATAGCGACGAACGCGCTTTCGTCAAATCACTAGCTTGCGCAGCAGCTCCGGGTTTTTGACGACCGCTTTTTGCCGCGCGGGCGGCGCTTCGTAGAGCGCCGCAGGCGGATACGTCTCCAGTCGGGATAGCACCGCTGCTTCGCGACAGCGCTTGTCGAACATCACCGAAACGCTGTCTCCGGTGACTGCGCCCATGCTGAAGCACTCCTGGCCCAGCTTGCGATTGAGGGGCTTGAGCACGCCGTTTACGACGAGGTCTCCGGCTGGACCGCTGCCGCCCACCTGCAACTCGAAAGTTGCCGGTGCCCCGGGCGAGCGTGGCGACAAAGTAATGATCTCCGGCAAAGCGATCAGCTCGCGTGCAAGCCAGTCCTGCGACGTAGCGCTCGGCAATCCTTCGACATTGAGCGTGATCTTCCGACCTGTGACGCTGACGTGCTGCAGGAAGAAGTCGCGTGAGAACTCATCGGCGATCTTGGTTCCAATCGCCTTGAGCGCTTCTTCCTCGCTCGGCCAACTGCCAAGGCCGGTCGGCAGGACGTTGTTGTAGTAGATCTCCTCCCCGGTTTCCTGATCGACGCATTTCACCGTCCATGAGGTCATCGCATATTTGGTTATCGTCAGGCCCGAGGCTTCGAGGCGGAAAGGAAGCTTTTTGATCTTGGCCTCGCCGATGACGGCGAAGTCGGCTCCCTTGGCGGCTGCGTCAGGTGCAGCGCCTTCCGACCACGTGCGAAATCCAAAGGATTTGATCCGCTCCTTGAGAGTGTTCTCCGCGATCGGCGAGGGCTGAGGCGGCGCATCCGGCACATCGGCGTCGCGCACGGCAATGCGCACTGAAACCTTCGGGTCACCGCTACTGCGAATGAACTCGATGCGCTCGTCGCGCGACATCTGATTGAGTGATTTTTGCACGGCCCTGACGTTGACAACCGCATCGGTGGTCATCGACATCAACCCGTCCTTGCCGAGCTGGGCTTCACTCTCCTTGAGCACCGCCGGAATAAAGCTCGCACTCTTCGACAATAGCCGTTCCCTCAGTACGTCGTAGTTCTTGGCAACCGACTTGTTATCGAGCAGAAGCCACAGCGCCTTCTCCACCAGTTGATTGCGTGAATCAGCGCGAAGGTCGGTCTGCAGCAGGGACTTGTCGCTTTGATAGCGTGGATCGCTGGGATCGATCATTCCGACCGCCGAGATGACTATCGTCCCGGCCGCGCGCTTTTCGACGGCAGCCATCGCTGCAGGGGCGGGCGGTGTGGCAGCGACCTGTAGCGGACCAGGTGCAAGCTTGGAGGCGACCTCGCCCGGCTGGCGTTCTTTGAGATACCACGCACCTGCGCCAATGACGATGAGCGCGAGCACGATGACGATCGCGAGCGCAGGAGTCGAGGATTTTACCTGCGGGGGCGTTGCCGGGGACGGAGGCGGCGGCACCGGGGCCGGCAGCGCAGCCGCGCCCGGGGTCGAAGCTGAACCGATGTTCGCGACCGTGCTCAGCGACGACTCGATCAGAGTGGCTTCTGCGGAAGGCGCTGCCGGGGCCTGCACGGCGCCACGGATCGCGGCGGCGAACTCGGATGCGGTCTGAAAACGCTCTTCCGCTCGCTTGGCGAGCGCTTTACGCGCGATGGCGTCCAATCCGGCGGGCGCCTGAACGTTGAGCGTCGACGGCGGCAACGGATCGTCCTTGAGCACCTTCTGCATCGTTGTTGTCGCCGAGCCGGCGAAGGGCCGCTCGCCGGTGAGAAACTGATAGAAGATGACGCCCGCCGAAAAGAGATCGGTGCGACCATCGACAGGCAGTCCCATGATCTGCTCTGGGGACATGTAGCTGGGCGTTCCGAGGACCGTGCCCACCTGCGTCATGCTCGAGGTCTCGATGTGTGCAATCCCGAAGTCGCCAACCTTCACCGTTCCATCGGGGAGCAAAAAGATGTTGGCAGGCTTGATATCGCGATGGACGACGCCCTGGCTGTGAGACGCACCGAGCGCCTCCAGAATCTGCGACATGATGCGCGCCGTGTCGGCGAGACTGAATCGCCCGTCGCGGTCGAAATAGTCCTTGAGCTCGCGACCCTTGATGTACTCCATCGCGATGTACCAGATTCCGTTTTCCTCGCCGAAGTCATAGATCGATACGATGTTGGGGTGGTTGAGTCGACCAGCCGCCTGCGCCTCGCGGCGGAATCGCGCGATCACCGCCGACGATTCCTCGCCGGCGAGGCGGTCGGCGCGCACGGTCTTGATGGCGACCAGCCGCTTGATCAGTGGATCGAAGCCTTCGTAGACCACTCCCATCGCGCCACGGCCTATCTCGCGCCGAATCTCGTACTTTCCCAGGCTGCTCAACTCGGCCATGCGCCGCTCCTCGCCGTACAAGGATGAAACGGCGACGCCGGCAGTGCGCCGGCGTCGCGGAAGCTAGACAAGATTCGTTACCCCGTCACTTGTACTTGCTGTCGATTTCCCAAACGCATTTCTGGACCAGCCGCTGCACCATGGTATCGAGCGAAAGGCCGCCCTGCTGCGACTGGGACACGCCAAGGACCGAACTCGACTTGGCGCCAAGCTCCATTTTCTCTTCGGTGTAACCCGTCGCGACCTGTTCCGTCGTCTCCGCATTGATGATCTTGTAGCGCATCCCGATGATCCATACGCCGCTCGATTCGCTGGTGTGCACCGAACTGATACCCGCGCCTGCAACGGTGCCGGCCTGTGCCGCTCCGCGCGAACCTCCAAAGACGCCGAGCAGTCCCGCCATCTGGCCGATCGAGTTGCCATCAAAGCCCTGTTGGGCAGCAGCGACCTGCTCCGTCTTGAGCACGTCGAACTTCACGACGTACTTGGTCGTCTTGAGCTTCCCCATGCGCAGAAACTTGCGCGCCTGATCCGGATCGCCGAGGTTATAGGCGAGCTCGAACTCATGGAGAACGGGCCCCAGGTTCGAGCGTTCGAGCACCTGGAAGTTGGCGCTGGAGAGCTCGACTTCGCCGAAGTCCGCAATGTTGTTGGCGGTGAATTTTTGCAGGAAGGTCGCGTTGTTGCTCTTGATCTCGCCGGGGATGACGATCACCGCCGGACCTTTCTTGCTGGCATTGGCGTATTCGACCGGTTGGTAGACTGCCTGATCCGCCGAGGCATTGGCCTTCTGCGAGGTCTCGCTGCCCGCCGTCGGAGACGGGTTTCCGAATTTAGGTTGTGCGGCGCCCAGCGAAGCCCACGCCAGAAATGCCGCGCCGAGCACAAAGCCCGTCAACCGGGTGAAGAAATGATTGCTCATGCGATTAACCTCCATATACAGTTTCAACTCAATTTCCAGCAACCTCGTTACTTCGGCTGCATCCTGTTTCCCCCGGTCAAACCCGCGTTCCTGCAATAGTCGGAATAGAGCTTGGCGACGACCTCGTCGGCCTGCTCGTTCACCAGCGTCAGCGCCATGTGTTGAAGGTCCGCGCCTGCGTAGGAACCGGAGTTGGCATGGGTGTCGGAAATCACGCGGCCGTCGGCGCCGGTGAGCGTGAAATCCATGTCGACCATCACTTGGTTCACCGCGATCATCGGATTTCGGCTGGCTTGAGAGGAAATCAATCCGCGCAGCACGAAGCTCGCTCCGAGGCGCTTCGACGCCGCCAGAGCCGCATCCGGATCATTGCGAAAGTAGGCGTCGATCTCGGCCTGAGCGATCTGCCTCCGGATCTCCTCGGAGGTGTAGGTGCGCAGGCCCATCGCCCGAAGCCGTGTATTGATCGCCTGAAAGTGTGCGTCACCACCATGATCTTGCGATCCTTCAGTGCCGCGCGACAGGGCGTCGACAACTGCTCTGCGATTCTCGCCTGCCGCGCTTCGCTCTCGATGCGGTCGGTCTCGTCCGGTTGCGAGAATTTGAAGCCCTGGGCGGTGGCGCTCCCCATCACGGTCGCCAGGCTAATAGCCGTGAGCACCTGAGACAGAGCGCGGATCGGTTGCATGACTCCCTGTGGCTATCGTGCTTGAGGAAACCCTTCCTTGAGGCGAGAGAGGTTAGCCCAACGGCCTGCGGAAATCCAATGGAATGTTCGCTCGCTGGCGGCCGTGGACGGACGTCCGCCAGCACGTCAATTTGTGACCGACAGAAGGTCCGGACATTGCCTCGCCTCCCGCCCTCCGACAGACTGGGTTACTTGGTGTCGACGCTCCTGGGGGTGGCTGGCGCTTTGCGAGCGGTACGCTTGCGTGGCTTTGCTGTCCTCCGCGCGCCTTCGGCGCCTTGGGTTTCCGCACCTTTGCGCACGACACCCTGGGCCTTGAGCAGCGCGTTCACCGCTTCCGAGAGCTCATTGACACGTTCGGTCAACTTTGCGACATCCGCTGAGGTGTATACGCCGAGATGGCCGAGTGCTCGCGCGACGCGAGCCTCGAATACTTGCTCGAGCTTGTCCCAGGTGCCGCCCGCCATCGCCTGCATGTCCCTGGCCTTGGCCTTTGCAGCCTCGCGCGCCGCGTCAGCCGTCGTCGCTGCGACTTGCCGGGTTTTCGACTCCAGCGTCTCGCCCTGCTTGACCAGCGTATCGAACACTTTCATGCCTTCCTGTTGCGCTTTGGCGAAGGCCCCGAGACCCGCCAACCAGATCTGATGCGAGGACTTCAAGATTGCTTTGGACATCGACCGCTCATCCTCGCCCTTGCCGGTTTCGAGACCGGCCCTAGCCTTCTTCAGCATGGTTTAGCTCTCCTCAAAACGGACTGCGCTAGCGCAGGATTGTAAGCGTTCGCGTTAGGGCAATCATACTAAACGACAAGCTTTGCCTGGCGTGCGATGGCTCTTTGCTTGGCTCGGTATAATGCCCCGTCCTGTCGCACTGGAGCGACCGCTTCGATCGAAACCGCTTCGCTTGAACCGTCTTCCGTTTCGAGCGGCGGCCTGCGGGGAGGAATCGAAATGGCTTATTTTGTCACCGGCGGCACCGGTTTCATTGGCCGCTTTCTGGTCGATTATTTGCTGAAGCGCGGCGAACCGGTCTACGTGCTCGTACGCAAGAGCTCGCAAAAGAAACTGGCTGCGCTGCGCGAGCAGTGGGGTGTCGACGAGACGCAGGTAGTGGCCGTCGCCGGCGATCTGGCGAAGCCGAAGCTTGGGGTGAGCGAAGCAGAACTTGCGAGGCTCAAAGGGAAGATCAAGCACATCTTTCACCTGGCTGCGGTTTACGATATCAACGCGAGCGCCGATGTTCAGGAAGTATCGAACATTGAAGGCACCCGTCACGCGATCGGCTTTGCCGATGCCGTAAACGCCGGCTGCTTTCACCACGTAAGCTCTATCGCAGCCGCTGGACTTTACGACGGCACTTTCCGGGAGGACATGTTCGAGGAAGCCGAGGATCTGGATCATCCTTATTTCCGGACCAAGCATGTTGCGGAAGGCGTCGTGCGCAACGAATGCAAGCGGCCATGGCGAGTCTACCGGCCCGGCTTCGTCGTCGGACACTCGCAGACAGGCTTTATCGATAAGATCGACGGGCCTTACTACTTCTTCAGACTGATTCAGCGCATGCGCAAGATGCTGCCGCCCTGGGTGCCGACGATTGGCATCGAAGGAGGCCGCATCAACATCGTCCCCGTCGACTTCGTTGCGAGCGCACTCGATCATCTCGCACACAAGAAAGGTCTGGATGGACGTTGCTTTCATCTGACCGACCCAGCACCACACCGCATCGGCGAGGTTCTCAACATCTTCGCCAAGGCAGCGCACGCCCCACAGATGAGCATGCGCATCAATGCCCGGATGTTTGGCTTCATTCCCGCCCCGATTCTCTATGGCATCGGCTCACTGGCGCCGGTCAAACGCATGATCCGCGCGGTGCTCAAGGACCTGGGCATCCCCAGGGATGTGGTTCCGCATCTGGAAACCTATGCCGCGAAGCTGTGGGACTACTGGGAGCGCAACCTCGACCCCGAGCTGTTCATCGACCGCAGCCTCGCGGGGCGGGTCAAGGACAAGGTTGTCGTCGTGACCGGAGCCTCGTCCGGGATTGGCAAGGCAACCGCACTAAAGCTCGCGTCTGCCGGCGCCAAGGTGATGCTGGTTGCGCGTGGCGAGGAAAAGCTACTCGACACCAGAACGGAAATCGAGGCCTCCGGTGGCAAGGCGTGGATCTACACCTGCGACGTTTCCGACATGGCATCCTGCGACGCGCTGGTGGGCAAAGTGCTCAAGGACCACCAAGCGTGCGACTTTCTGATCAACAACGCCGGCCGTTCGATCCGCCGAGGCATCATCAATTCGCTCGACCGCTTTCACGACTTCGAGCGTACGATGCAGCTCAACTATTTCGGCGCCCTTCGCCTCATCATGGGCTTCCTGCCTCCAATGATCGAGCAGAAAAGCGGTCACATCATCAATATTTCGTCCATCGGCGTGTTGTCGAACGCGCCGCGTTTCTCGGCGTATGTCGCGTCAAAATCGGCGCTTGATTCATTCGCCGCTTGCGCGGCTTCCGAATTCCTGGACAAGGGCATTAATTTCACGACGATCAACATGCCACTCGTGCGCACGCCAATGATTGCGCCGACCAAGATGTACGAGAGCATCCCGACCCTCTCTCCAGAGGAAGCCGCCGAGCTTGTCGTCGAAGCCATCGTCTACAAGCCGGTGCGCATCGCCACGCGACTCGGCATCTTCGGCGCGGTCGCGCACGCAGTCGCGCCGAAGCTCACCCAGATCCTGCTCAATACGGCTTTCAACATGTTCCCCGATTCGGCAGCGGCCGCAGGCAAAAAAGCGGGCGAGCCCCAGCCGCTCACGGCCGAGCAGATGGCGTTTGCTCAACTCACACAGGGGATTCACTGGTAGCGGCGCCGGCCCAACGCTTGTCACCTGACTTGCAGCAACGGCGGCACTGGTATACCGCGGGTCGCTGAAATAGAGTATCTGTCGGTCACTCGTTTAAAGGGTTCGGCGTGAAGCTCACGTCCGCAATCACAACCTATTTGTTCACCGACATCGAGGGCAGCACCCGCTTGTGGGAGCAGGAACCCGAGCGCATGCGCCTGGCGCTGGCACGCCACGACGCGATCCTGCGAGCTGCAATCGAAGGAAACAAGGGCACCGTCGTGAAGATGACGGGCGACGGCGTGCACGCGACCTTTGACGATCCGCTCGATGCGGTGAACGCCGCGGCAGAACTTCAGCAGTTGCTCGCGAACGAGCAAGCTACGGAAAGCCTGTCGCTTCTGGTGCGTTGCGGCATGCATGCAGGGGTCGATGAGCGCCGGGACAGCGATTTCTTCGGCCGTGCCGTGAACCGCGCTGCACGCATCATGAGCGTTGCCCACGGCGGTCAGATGCTGCTCTCGCAAGCCGTGGCGGTCCTGGTGCGCGACCGCCTCCCGGAAGGGATCGAGCTGCGCGATCTCGGTGAAGTTCGGTTGCGTGACCTGGCGACGCTGGAGCACATTTTTCAGATTCTGCATCCGCAACTGAGGCGGGAGTTCCCGGCGTTGCGCTCGCTGGAAGCGATTCCGAACAACCTGCCACTGCAGCTGACTTCCTTCATCGGTCGCGAGTTGGAGGTGATCGAGGTCAAGAAGCTTGTTCGAAAACATCGACTGGTGACGCTACTCGGCGTCGGAGGCATCGGCAAGACCCGCCTTTCACTGCAAGCGGCCGCCGATGTCATGGGGGACTATCCCGATGGCGTGTGGTTCGTTGAACTTGCGCCAGTGACCGATGCGCGCTTAGTGCCGCAAGCGGTGGCGTCGGTGCTGGGAGTCAAGGAAGAAGTCGGCCGGCCAGTAATCGAGGCGCTTGTCAAATACGTCAGGGATCGCCAGCAACTGATCATTCTGGACAACTGCGAACATTTGCTCAGCGCCTGCGCGGATTTGGCCAAGCAGCTATTGCAATCGGGTCCGCGCCTGGCGATTCTTGCGTCAAGTCGCGAACACTTGCACGTGGCAGGCGAGTCGGTCTATTCGGTTCCGGCACTGGCGGCGCCCGATCCGTACCAAAAGTTCATGCATACGGCGCTGACCCAGTATGCAGCTGCAAGGCTTTTCGTGGATCGTGCCGTGGCGGCGCAGCCGGCGTTCGCCGTGTCGCAACAAAACGCAGTAGCGGTCGCAGATGTCTGCCACCGCCTGGATGGCATCCCGCTCGCGATTGAACTGGCCGCAGCGCGAGTACGTGCGATGTCGGTGGAGGAGATAGCGGCGCGGCTAACGGATCGTTTTCGCCTGCTCGCGCGCGGAGACCGTACAGCCCTTCCTCGGCAGCAAACGC
>VBCY01000285.1:1950-4942 GCA_005882995.1 Betaproteobacteria bacterium | reverse complement strand
GCTCGGTGAGATCAAGACGCTCCTGGCCGAATTGCTCGGACTCGGGCAGATCCGCCAGCCCGGCGACAAGGCTTCGCAGATCGTGCGCCTGATTCGGACTGCGCCCGACGAGCGCCGCCGCTCGCGAGCAGAGGCGTGCGGCATGGGAAGTTACGGCGCGGCGTCGCGCGCGGAGCGCTCGACAGCGAGCGCAAGCGCATGTTCATGCAGATGAAGCGCGAGGTGTTGCGCGTGGGCGGCTATGCACGCAAGTTCTTCGTGTCACAGACGCTGGAGTTGGCACAGATGGCGGACGTGGTGATCGAGCTCTCGGAGGTGGCGAAATCCCAGGCAGGAGTGACTACGACTCTCGCCGCTGAAGTGTGACAGGCGGCGAACCACCGAAATGATTGCCTTGTTCGAGCGCGATGGGCGCGGCACGCTTAAGGAGACGTCATGCCCGCGGTGACGGTGTTCGGGGGCACGGGATTCCTGGGTCGGCGCCTCGTACCGCGCCTGGCTGCGCAGGGACACGCGGTCCGCGTTGCCGTCCGCAAATCCGATCAGGCGCGCCGCGCGTTGGATGCGGCCGGTTTGCAGCAGGTAAGTGTTTTCCGGGCGGATGTGCGCGATCCGGCTGCGGTCGGTGGCGCCGTCGCCGGTGCCGACGTCGTCGTCAACGCGGTATCCGCGTACGTCGAAACGCATGGCGTGACGTTTGACGCTGTGCACGAGCAGGGTGCCAGAACGCTCGCGCAGCAGGCGGCCGCTGCCGGCGCTACGCGCCTAGTGCTCGTCTCCGGCATCGGCGCCGATGCCGACTCCGCTTCGCCATACATCCGTGCACGCGGCCGTGGCGAGCGCGTCGTGCAGCAAGCGTTCGCGGGTGCCACCATCGTCCGCCCGAGCGCGATGTTCGGTCCTGGCGATGCGCTCTTCGGCACGCTCACCCAACTCGCCCGGGCGACGCCGGTGCTGCCACTGATCGGCGGTGGCCGTACGCGGCTACAACCGGTATATGTCGAGGACGTGGCGGAAGCCATCGCGCGCATCATCGCGGATCCCGGCACCGCCGGGCACACCTACGAGCTCGCGGGCCCGGACGTGTACACATTTCGGGAGCTCGTCGACCTGACACTGCGCATCGTCGGCAAGCACCGGGCGCTGGTGCCGATTCCGTTCGCGCTGGCGCAAGTGCAAGCGCGGCTGTTCGAGCTGCTGCCGAACCCACCACTGACCACCGGCCAGGTTGACCTGCTAAAGGTCGACAATATCGCGAGCGGAATGCTGCCCGGGCTGCGCGAGCTCCACATCGAGGCGAGGTCGGTGAAGGAGGCGGTGCCTGCGTATCTGAAGCAAGCCGTACGGTGATCGTTCAGTCTGGCGGGAAATGCCATCGCAACGTTGCGGTAGAGCAAGGAAGCCTTACTTCACGAATATGCCTCATGCTCGGCCACGAGGCCGCGTCAGTGCTTCGAGGCGTGCCCACCATGAAACAGGCAGGCTGGGAGACTACGTCACAGAAACGTGGATCGGGCTCGTTGCACCGAAAGGCACTCCAGACGAGATCGTGCGCAAGCTGGCAAATGTAGTGGAAGACGCAATGCAAGCGCCGGATCTCAAGAGGAGGTATGAAGTTCAGGGCTGGCAAGTCGTTGCCAGTTCACCAGAGGAGTTTCGTTCTGTCATCGAGCGTGATCGCATCACTTGGTCAGCCATCATCCATCGCTCACGAATAGTGGCGAAATCCGCCTCATAACCCGAAGGTCGAAGGTTCAAATCCTTCCCCCGCAACCAGATTTGTCTTCGCACCGCCGACCGCCAACGCAAGGCGCTCGGCGGTGTTTTCAAATTCGGCGTAGACATGAACCTTGGCCCCTTGCAGCGCTACATCGCTGAGCTCGTCGCCAAGGACCTCATCGATTCGATCTTCTCGGGGAACCAGGTGCTCGGGCAGCAGGCGAACCGTGCCGAAGGCCTCCTGCATAGCCGCGCGGGCATCGACGATGTCGAGTCGCAGCGCCGCGCTCAGATCGGCGAGCCTGGTGCGCAAACCGGGCCCGATGGAGCTCGGGTGCAGCTCCGCCTTGTGTCCCGCTGTCGCGCGTCGTAGGGCCTCCAGCTCAGCCTCTGCTCTCACCAGGCGCTCGACGAGCGCACGCGAGGATCCGGCTTGTGCGATCGCCTCAACCAGACGCGAGATTTCGCGCTCGAGCGCCTCACGCCGCGCGGCGACTGTGTCGCGCGACCTCGAGCTCAGTCTCTCGGCCACGATCCCGCGCACCATCGCCTCGATCTTCGCGATCGTGCCCGGCGACGACAGGACACCGCACAGATGGTCGGTCAGGGCTCGATCGACGTCAGCGAGCCGCACGGCGAGTCCGGAGCACACAGCCGGACCGCGGTCCTTATGCGCGGCGCAGCCGTAATCGCGCGCGTTGATCTTTACCATCGATCCGCCGCAGATGCCGCAGCGAAGGATCCCACCGAAGAGCGTGCTCGGTGCTCGCCCTGGGCCAGCTCGCCCACCTTCCTTGAGCGGCGTCTTCATCCGCGCGCGTGCTGCGTACCAGGCTTGATCGTTGAGGATCCGGAGCTCCTCGCGCTGCTCGATCTGCCACTCGGCCCTCGGACGCGTGAAGCGCGTTCGCTTGCCCGTGTCTGGGTCCTTCGTCCACTTGCTGCGGTTCCAGACGTAGCGCCCGACGTAGAGCTCGTTGTTTAGGACGCCGGCGCCCTTGGCCGGCGAGCCGTAGAGCGCTGACACCGACCACGTGCCTCCGCGTGGTCCCCGCACGCGCCGCGCGTTGAGATCCGCGGCGAGCCGCTGGCAGCTCGAGCCTTCGGCGTAGCGCGCGAAGATCCATCGCACGACGTCGCCCTGCTCGCGATCGATCTCGAGACGATGTCCGCCGTCGACTGCGACTGAGCGATAGCCGTACGAGAGGCCTCCTGCATGGAAGCCGCGCTGCACCTGGCCGGCGAGGCCTCGATGCGTCTTCTCGCGCAAATC
>VBCY01000285.1:0-1665 GCA_005882995.1 Betaproteobacteria bacterium | reverse complement strand
GTCTCGGCCTGGCGATCCGTCGAGAAGCGGGCGTAGATGACTGCGGCCATTGTGGGGAGGCGTCGGATTGGCTGAAGGATGCGGTTGCCGAGGCTGGGCGTCAAGCCGCAGCAAGTCGTCGGCGACGACCTCGGCGAGATAGCGCATGAGCCGCTCGAGGTTCATCGTTCACTGCAAGGATGGAAGCGGAGGGTTGCGTCCGTGGCTTCAGATGCCCAGAGAATGAAATCGAGGTGTCCGAGATCGCCGGCGTAGGTCATGACATGAAACCAGGTTCCTTTAACGACTTCGTCGCTGTTGAAGGACTGAGAAGAGGCGATGCTTGTATTCCGAATAGGGTTCGCCTGGTCGCGGCGGCAGCTGCAACTCGCGACCTTTCTGATCGATGCCGGCGTGTGTCGTCCACCAAAGCGCCGCTGACGATGGGCTGCCGCTCTCAGCTTGGCTGCACTCTGCATTGCTTGCATGGGTTGTAGATAATTTGTCCCCGCGTCGCTCTTCATGGCGATTAAGTGGCAGTTCCTTTTTAACTTCGGGTGCAGCCGGTGCATCGGTTGCGTGCACGTCGTGCACGGGGGCATGCACGGTGCGCGCTTTCTCGTCAGTGTCCTGCACCCCTGGTTGCGCCGCACTGAGGCACGGCTCACACAGGTGCAGCCGCAGCACCGTGGTCGCGCCGCGCCGTTCCTCGCACGACACTAAGCCCCGAGCGACCAGGGAGCGCAGGCGATACTGAACCGTGCGGTGGGCGAGACCGGTGTCCTTGCGCAGCGTCGCAACCGACGGCCAGCACCCGCCTCTGTCGTCCACGCGGGAAGCCAGCGCGAAGAGGACGAGCTTCTCGACGTGGGGGAGGTCGAGCTCACGGACCAGGTGAATGTGCTGCCACGCCATGAGAGTTCTCCGCTGTTGTGTCGCCTGCAAGCGTGCACGCAGGAACGGAACGCGTAAACCCAGCGGGGCGTACCACAGCGCGTTCCAGCGTAGCTGTATCGATACAGTGCCGAAGCCAGAAGCGCAGGAGCTTCGTTCTCACAGGCTCCATGTCGCGCATAGAGCCCCGATCCGACAGCAGTTAGGTTGCGCCATTAGGCCACACAGACGCGCGAATCGGCGACGGCAGAAGTGCGCCGAATCCAGCGTGGTTCACGCACGAGATGCGGCTCGATACCACGGACTTTCGCTGCAGCTGCCGTGCGTCAGCGATGTATCTGTGGGGCGCCACCGAGCGGCAATTCCCGGCGCGGATGCATGCGCAACATTGATGTCGCCAAGGTGTCGGCCAAGCGCTCATCGGGCTGCAGTCGCTGCGTCCAAGATGCTGCAGTCGGCCGGACGCCGCAATGTCCAGCCGGACGCAGAGGGCCACGTCGATTCGGCGCGATTTCGAGAGCACGTAGCGTATCGCCGACTGTCGGGTTTGCTGTCCGACCAGCAGCACAACAACCTTTCAGTTCAAGCACGGAACTGCGCGTGAACAGATCGGCCACTGGCATTCTCATTGAAGGGTCGAATGCTAGTGCAAGCGCACGTGCTTGTGCGGACCGTTGCCAATCATCCCAAGGAGCGCACTGCCGGAAGCATAGCAACGGCGGAGGGCAAGATAGACCTCGGCGGCACGCGCCGAGGGGAAATGCCGGTCTGCACAAGGTTTGGCGCAGCACA
>VBCY01000284.1 GCA_005882995.1 Betaproteobacteria bacterium | reverse complement strand
AGGTGACCGCGACCGACGTTGCTCGAGTGACGCTGCGTGCCGGTGAACTTCTCGCGCTCGACGACTTTGCCGCCCTGCCGGCGACTGGACGCTTTGTGCTGCGTGACGGTCTTGTCACCGTCGGTGGCGGCGTCATCGATGCGAGCGGCTATCCGGATCAGCGGGGCCTCCCCGAACCGGCGCCGGAGGCGATACCGATCCGGCACCAGGTCAGTGCAGCCGAGCGCGCCGCGCGTCTCCGGCATAGTGGTGCCGTGGTCTGGCTCACAGGCCTATCCGCGGCGGGGAAGTCCACATTGGCGATGCTGCTCGAGCGTCGCCTCTTCGATGCGGGCTACGCCGTTTTCGTGCTCGACGGAGACAATCTACGCCGAGGGTTGAACGTAAATCTTGGTTTTTCGCCGGAGGACAGACAGGAGAACATTCGACGCATCGGCGAGGTCGCTGCACTCTTCGCCGAGGCGGGGCTCATCTGCATCACTGCCTTCATATCGCCGTATCGAGACGATCGGCGCCGTGCACGCACCGCTTTGAAAAGCGGGCGATTCCTGGAGGTGTACGTCAAGGCCGATCTTGCAGTCTGCGAGGCGCGCGATCCCAAAGGGCTCTACCGCAAGGCGCGTCGGGGAGAGCTCAAGAACTTTACCGGCATCGATAGCCCATACGAGGAGCCGGAGGCTCCGGAGATGGTCATGGACACGAACCTGCGCGGCCCTGCAGCGTGCGTCGATGAGCTGGTGGCCTACGTCGCCGAGCACTGCCGGATCTGAAGCTCCTCACCGCCCTTTTGGCACACGACCCATGAGGTAGAACTCGTCGTTGGGACGCATCGCTGTGAGATCCGCCATACGATTGGACAGCGCGAATAAGGCAGTGATCGCGCCGATGTCCCAGATGTCTTCATCGCTGAACCCATGCGCCCGCAGCTTCTCATAATCAGCATCCTCGAGCTCTGACGAACGCGTGGCGATCTTGACCGCGAATTCCAGCATCGCTTTCTGACGCTGGCTGATATCGGCTTTGCGGTAGTTGACCGCGACCTGATCGGCGATGAACGGGTTCTTGGCGTAGACGCGCAGCACGGCGCCGTGAGCGATGACGCAATAAGGGCAGTCGTTGGCTCCAGAAGTAGCGACGACGATCATCTCCCGCTCTGCTTTGTTCAAGCCGGACTCGCGCAGCATCAGCGCGTCGTGGTAGGCGAAGAAAGCCCTGAACTCGTCGGGACGATGGGCGAGTGTCAGGAAGACGTTGGGGATGAAGCCCGCCTTCTCCTGGACTTCCAGCATTCGCGCGCTGATGTCCTCGGGCAGATCTTCGAGCTTCGGGACGGGGTAGCGGCTGATTGAAGGCGCGGTCATGCCGACGAGTCTAGCAGTTGGGAACAGGCCAATCCAGGCCGATACGACACATGGGCGTTCACTGAAGGTCTGAGCTCGTAATCGCTAGCGGAACGGAATCTCAACCGTTATAGTTGCGGCGACATTGGTGGTTCGCCAAGCAACAGGGAGAAAGCATTGGATGCCGCCGCGGCCCAGATTCAAGATGATAGTTCTCTCTGACCTTCTCTCGTCCTCATTACGGTAATTCAACGGTGGATCGGCGGGCGTTCATTGGCGGCGCTGCAGCCAGCCTGTTTGCCGTGACGCTGGATGCGGACGCGCAAAAATCGACGCGTCCGGTGGTCGGCGTTCTTTTCCCCGGATCGGCCGCACCGTGGACATCTTACGTGTCGGAGTTCCGTAAAGGATTGAATGACGTCGGCTACATCGACGGCAAGAATGTCGAAATTGATCTTCTTTGGGCGGAAGGTGATTACGATCGATTGCCCGCGCTGGCGGCGGATCTGGTGCGCCGGCAGGTAGCCGTTATCGTCACGACCGGCGGCCCGCGAGCGGCTCAGGCGGCCAAGGCGGCAAGTTCAGCTATTCCAATCGTCTTCACGACAGGCAGCGACCCGGTCGAGTTCGGGCTTGTAGCCAGCCTCGGTCATCCGGGCGGAAACGCCACGGGCGTTACCTTTTTCACCGTCGACTTGGTCGCAAAGCGCATGGAGCTGCTGCGTGAGTTGGTGCCCAAAGCCACCGTGATCGCGTTCATCTCGAATCCAAACAACCCGTATGCCGACTCCGAGGTGCGGAGGGTGCAGGACGCGGCGCGCTCATTCGGGTGGCAATTGCACGTCATGAGAGCCGCCACGACACAGGAGATCGACACAGCTTTTGCGACCTTGGTGCAACTACGGCCGGGGGCGCTCATCGTCGGGAGCGATCCGTTTTTCAATGCCCGCCGCGACCAGTTCATTGCATTGGCAGCAAAAAACGCGGTGCCTGCAATCTTTGAAGCACGGGAGTTCGTCATCGCCGGCGGATTGTTGAGCTACGGAGCGAGCATAGCCGAAGCGTATCGCAAGGCGGGCATCTACACCGGCAAGATCCTCAACGGTGCCAAGCCCGCCGATCTGCCGGTCTTGCAGCCAACAAAGTTCGAGTTGGTGATTAATCTCAAAACCGCCAAGGCGCTAGACCTGACTATCTCGCAATCGCTGCTGCGGCGCGCGGACGAGCTAATTCGGTGATGGATCGGCGGACGTTCATTGGCAGCGTGGCGGGTGGACTCCTCGCCGTGCCGCTCGCCGCTGGCGCGCAGAAACCGAGAATGCCAGTGATCGGGTTTCTCTGCAGCGCGTCTCCCGCACAGTGGGCTTCGTACGTTGCCGCGTTCCGCAAGGGCCTCAACGAAACCGGCTACGTCGAGGGCCAGAATTTAGCGATCGAATTCCATTGGGCCGAGGGCCAATACGATCGGCTGCCGGCGCTGGCGGCCGATCTTGTCCGGCGTCAGGTCGCCATCCTGGTAGCGACCGGTGGTCCCGATTCTGCGGCGGCGGCCAAGGCGGCAACCGCGGCTATTCCAATCGTCTTTACACTGGGGGCCGACCCCGTCGCGCTTGGCTTCGTCTCCAGCCTGGGTCATCCCGGCGGCAATGCAACGGGTGTCAGCATTGTCACTGTCGAATTGGTCTCGAAACGGCTTGAGCTCTTGCATGAGCTGGTCCCCAAAGCGTCGGTAATCGCCTACATCGTAAACCCAAATGGCCTGAATGCCGCAGCGGAGACACGGAGAGCGCAGGAGGCGGCTCGCTCGTTCGGTCAACAATTACACGTCTTGCGAGCTGGTGACGAAAAGGGAATTGACGCCGCCTTCGCCAATCTCGCGCAACTCCGTGCGGATGCACTCCTGGTCGGCACCGATTCATTTTTCAACGCCCGACGCGAACAATTCGTAGCGCTGGCGGTGCGCTACGCCGTGCCTGCGGTGTTTGAGTTCCGCGAGTTCGTCGCCGGAGGCGGCCTAATGAGCTACGGAGCCAGCCTTTCCGAAGTCTATCGGCAGGCCGGCATCTACACTGGCAAGATCCTGAACGGTGCCAAGCCCGCCGATCTACCGGTCCTGCAACCGACGAAATTCGATCTGGCGATCAATCTCAAGACCGCCAAGGCGCTCGGTCTCACTATCCCGCAATCGTTGCTGCGGCGCGCGGATGAGGTAATCCGATGATGATCTCCGAACATGAAATCGAGCCCAGCACGTTCGCCGATCGAGCTATCAAGAGCCAGGTCAGGGCTAACTCGACCGCCGGTGTGCAGGTCGCTGAAGCAATGGGTGCAAACACGCAGCAACGGTACCGCGGCCGGCTGTTTCGCAGGTACCTGCTGCTCATCCTCTCGCTGGTGACCATCGCGCTACTCGCGTCCGGCGCGATCAGCGTCATCTTTTCATACCAGGAAAACAAGTCGGCCCTGACAAGCCTGCAGCATGAGAAGGCTGTAGCGGCGGCATCACGGATCGAGCAGTACGTCGAGCAAGTCGTCAAGCAGCTCACATACGCGGCGCTGCCGCAGCTCGAAGCGAGCGATATCGAGGCGCGCCGTAATGAGTTCCGCAACCTGCTGTCCCAGGCGCCCGAAGTTACCGACATCGCGCAGCTCGATGCATCTGGCCGCGAGCAGATCGTCGTCTCGCGCGTCGACACGGATAAGATCAACTCCGGGAAGGACCGATCGCAGGAGCCGGCGTTTCCCAATGCCAAACGAGGTCAGCCGTGGTTTTCGCCGGTTTATTTCAGGAAGGAATCCGAGCCGTACATGATGATTACAATCCGTTCCGGCAGCGACACGGGCCCGGTGACCATTGCCAATGTGAACCTCAAGTTCATCTGGGACGTCGTGTGGCGAATCAAGATCGGGGAGAAAGGCAAGGCCTACGTGGTCGATGACAATGGCTTCCTGGTTGCGGATCCCGATATCGGCGCAGTATTACGCAAGCTAAACCTGTCGCACCTGGCGCACGTCAAAGCTGCCATCGGAAAACAAAGCCCGAGCGAGCCGGCGATGGTGTCGACCAACCTGGCCGGCACATCCGTGCTGACATCGGTGGCTCCGATCGAATCGCTGAACTGGTACGTCTTCGTTGAGCAGCCGGTATCGGAGGTGTATGCACAGCTTTACGCTTCGATGGTGCGCACCGCGCTTCTTCTCCTGGCGGGCCTGGTGATTTCCGCGTTGGGCGCGCTTGCGTTGGCGCGCGGCATGGTGCGGCCGATACGGACGCTCGAAGAAGGGGCAAGGCGCATCGGTGCTGGCGAGCTCGAGCAGCAGATCGAGGTGCGTACCGGCGACGAGCTCGAGGCGCTCGCCAACCAGTTCAACCGCATGACGGGAAAGCTGCGTGAGTCGTATGCCGGCCTCGAACACAAGGTCGACGAGCGTACTCGCGAGCTCAAGAACTCGCTCGAGCAGCAGACCGCGATCAGCGAGATCCTGAGGGTGATCTCGAGCTCGCCGACCGACGTGCAGCCCGTGCTCAATGCGATCGCCGAGCGCGCTGCGCGCCTGTGCGACGCATACGCGGCATCGATCCACCTCGCCGACCGCGACCAGCTCCGCCACGTTGCGTCGCAGGGCTCGGTGCCCAGCCAGATCGCTAACGTGGAAGTGTTGCCGATCAGCCGAGCCTCGATGTCGGGCCGCGCCATGCTGGAGCGGAAAACGATCCACGTCCGCGACATGATGGCCGAGGGAGCCGAATATCCATTGAGCCACGAGTTTGCCGTGCGTTTCGGCCACCGCACGATGCTGGTCACCCCGCTCTACCGCGAGGGGCAGCCGTTCGGCACCATTCTTCTGCGGCGGCCGGATGTACGCCCGTTCAACGACCGCGAGATTGCGCTGCTGCAGACTTTCGGCGATCAGGCGGCGATCGCACTTGAAAATGTCCGCTTGTTCGAGGAGATCCAGGAAAAGAGCCGGCAGGTCGAGATCGCGAGTCAGCACAAGATGCAATTTCTCGCCAATATGAGCCACGAATTGCGGACACCGCTCAATGCGATCCTCGGCTATTCCGAGCTGCTGTTCGACGGAATTTACGGTGGGCTGGACGACCGCGTCAAGGGCGTGCTCGAGCGCGTGCAGCACAACGGCAAGCACTTGCTTGGACTCATCAACGACGTTCTTGATTTGTCCAAGATGGACGCCGGTCAGCTGAACCTAACGCTCGACGCCTATTCGATGTCCGCCCTCGTGAAATCGACCCTGGCGAACACCGAATCGCTTGCGCGAGCTAAAGGGCTCGCGCTCGAGTGCTCGATCGCCGACGGCTTGCCGGCCGGATGGGGCGACGAGCGGCGCCTGGCACAGGTGCTGGTCAATATCGTGGGTAATGCCATCAAGTTCACCGACCAGGGAAAGGTCGAGGTCATGGCAACGGCCAGCGATGGCAAGTACAGCATCGACGTACACGATACGGGACCAGGGATCGCCGAAGTCGACCAGCCTCGGCTCTTCGAGGAATTCCAGCAGGTCGACGTGTCAAGCACGCGCCGAAAAGGCGGCACCGGTCTCGGTCTCGCAATCGCCCGCCGTATCGTCGAGATGCATGGCGGAACGATTTCGGTGGTCTCGAAGCTTGGCGCGGGCTCGACCTTCCATATCGTCTTGCCCATAAGTGTCCAGCAACAGAGGGAAGTCGCATGAACAAACGCATTCTGGTCATCGAGGACACCGAGGACAACCGACGGATCCTGCGCGATCTGCTGAGCGCCTCCGGATACGAAGTCATCGAGGCGACCGATGGCGCAACGGGAGTGGCCATGGCCTTGGACCATCGCCCCGATCTCATCCTCATGGACATCCAGATTCCGGTGCTAGACGGTTATGAGGCCACCCGTCGAATCAAAGCCGCGCCGGCGACGCGGCATATCCCGATTGTCGCCGTTACGTCTTACGCCTTGGTCGGAGACGAGGCCAAGACGCGCGAAGCCGGATGCGACGGCTACGTAGCCAAGCCGTTCAGCCCTCGCCAGCTGCTCGAGAAAGTGCGCGAATTCATTAGTTGACCTCGTTTAGCGAAGGAAGCAGCACCATGAGCGAGCGCGCAGACCAGCACCCGCCCTGCATCCTTGTGGTGGACGACACGGCCGACAACGCCAAGCTGCTGGTCGATCTTCTCGAGCGCCAAGGATATCAAGTAAGTTCGAGTGCATCGGGTCCAGAAGCCCTCGCAGCGCTTTCCCGAGAGCCATGCGATCTAGTCTTGCTCGATGTCGTCATGCCCGAGATGGATGGCTACGAAGTTTGCCGCAGGATCAGGCAGCACACGCGGTTCGCCACGCTTCCGGTCGTCATGGTCACTGCGCTGGATGCCAAGGAAGAACGCGTGAAAGGGCTCGAGGCCGGCGCCGACGACTTCCTGTCTCGGCCGATTAACCATCCGGAACTTCTGGCGCGAGTCCGCTCCTTGCTGCGCATCAAGCGGATGCATGACTACATGCAACGCCAGGCCTTGGAGCTCGCAGATTGGGCGTCGACGCTGGAGCAGCGAGTCGCGCGAGGCGTTGCCGAAGTCGAACGCTTATCCAGGCTCAAGCGGTTCTTCTCGCCAAAGGTCGCGGAGCTGATTGTCAGTGGCGCCGCCGGCGATCCGCTGCACGGTCATCGGCGTGAGATCGTCGTCATTTATCTGGACCTGCGTGGTTTTACTGCATTTGCCGAGAGCTGGGAGCCGGAGGAGGTCATGCGGGCGCTCGCCGCCTACCATGCGGCGATGGGCAGAATCGTCGTCGACTATGAAGCCACATTGGAGCGCTTCACGGGCGACGCCATGATGGTATTTCTCGGCGATCCAGTGGTTGTGGAGAAGCCAGCCGGGAAGGCAGTCTCCCTCGCGATCGCAATGCGCGACGCAGCCCTGGCACTGTCTGCGAATTGGAAAAAGCGCGGTGTCGATCTTGGGCTCGCTATCGGCATCGACCAGGGGTTCGCGACAGTCGGCGCAATCGGCTTCGAGGGACGAGTTGACTACGCCGCGATCGGGACAGTGACCAACCTCGCCTGCCGCCTTTGCCAACACGCGCGCGGCGGCGAAATATTTCTGTCGCAGCGCCTATTCTCAGAGGTTGAGGACCTGGTCGAAGCGGCGGATCTTGGAGAGTTGCCAGTGCACGGGTTCTCACGTCCGATCCGAGTGTATCGGTGCGACAGCCTCGCAACGCGCCGAGTGATCGGAAAATAGGTTCACGAGCGAGATAGTTGTGACGCAAGCAAAAAGCCGGGTTCACATCCGCCAGCTTTGTTGCCTTGGGCTGTCGAGCGAGCAGTTGATGCCGAGGCTGCTCAAAGCCGTGAGGCAGTTCGTTGCCGCTGACTCGGCCGGGTTTTTCTGGGTCGATTCCCACGGCGATATGACGAGTTTGTATGCGGAGCGATTGCTACCGGCTCCGGCCATGAAGCTGTATTTCGAGCGGTACTACGATGCTCGCGAATCGTCGTTTAGACGCGCATTCAGCGCGCGTGTCCAGCGGCAGGAGCCAGTGATCGCGGTGTCGCCATCTGCTGCATGGGAACGATCTCCGTACTACAACGAAGTGTTCCGTCCCCTTGACGCGCACCACGTCCTGTACGGCGTCGTCAGGGAACAAGGCCAGGCCATTGGGCAGCTTAGCTTGTACCGGCCGAAGGCGGCGCCCGCATTCTCAGGCGCCCAGCGATCGGAACTGTCTGCGATCATGCCCTACGTCGGGCATGGGGTATCGCAACTGGGACAGCACGTTGCCGACGGGAAGGAATTCGTCGATACGGAGGACGACGCCGTATTCCTTATTGGGGCGGACGGCGGCATCCGCCAGCTCTCTGCGGCGTCGCAAAGGTTGCTCGCGCTCGTAACGCTGGGCAAGATCGGCCCCGACCAGATGCTCTCAGGCATCGAGGAAGCGGCACGGCCGGTTTTGTTGCGTCTCGCCGAGCGGCTTCGCACCGTCCTGTCCGGCGCGGAGGTCGGACCGCCGAGCCTCGTTTTCCACAATGCATGGGGACGCTTTGTACTTCGCGCCTACTCGATCTCTGATGCGCCGCTGGAGAGTCATTCGCATATCGCCGTAAGGATCAACCGACAGGAGCCCATGCTGTTGAAGTTTGTCGATGCATTGAGCGGGCTGGCGTTATCGCCCCAACAACGGCAAGTAGCCGTGGGTCTGGCGAAAGGCTCTTCCAACCGGGAGCTTGCGGATGCGATGGGCATCAGCATCAACACGGTTGCGTATCACATCAAGCAGCTATTTCAGAAGCTCGACGCGCACGACAGTGCCCAGATGATGACCAAGGTGCTCGGCAAAGGCGGATAGTCGCGCTGCGCATATCCATCAGGTTGGAAACGACTCCAAGGCCCTACCCGCAGAGGTAGGGTTTTTTCTTTAGTGCGAGTGCAACCTAGCGGCGACTTCCGAGCGGATAAGCGGGATGGCAGCAAGGAAGCTCCGCCGGGGTCATTTACTTACCCAAGAGGAGATTGCAATGAATAGCGAAATGAGAACGTCGGCATTGAGATTTGCCTGCGTAGTCGGACTTGTAGCGATGGCGAGTGGCGTGATGGCCAACGACGACGCCAACAACAATGTCGCGATCGAAGGTACCTGGTTGTCCAAGGTGACGACAGCCAACCCACCGCCGGGCGTACCGCCGGTCTTCCTTTCCATGGCCACCTTCACGGGTACCGGGCAGGCGATGGAATGGAACAATACGACTCAAGACCGCAGCGTTGGTCTGGGTGACTGGGCGCGAACGGGGCATCGGACGTTCGTTCGAACGTTCACGTACTTTGTCTTCGGACCTGGTCACGTATTTGCGAGCTTCACGCAAGTGACATCAATGATCGAGCTCGCTGCCGATGGCGAAACCTATACTGCGACCAATGAATTCCGGATTTACAGCCCTAGCGGCGTGCTGCTGATCACCGGTCAGACCACGGCTGTCGCCAATCGATGCGGACTGGGAGACGCTGTCCCGAGCTGCATCCCCGCATAACATCAATTCGGCACTTTGCGCGCAAGGGTTCGCCAGACTCTTGCGCGCGTTTGCGTTTCCATAGCGAAATTCTCCGGCATGATCCGCACGCGCCAGCACCTGCAGTAGATCGTGGAAGAGATAATCTCAACTCGCCTTCACCATCGTCTCAGGCCCCGCTAGAATGCACCGATGCATATCTGCCTCCTGACCAACCAGGATCTTCTCGCTCCCACCTTTGCTTCCGATGATTGGCCTTGCGATCCGAGGCCCTATTACCCCGACGCACATTGGCAGGTCGAGTGCCTCAACAAGGCGACCTCAGTGGAGCAGGTTGCTAGACGGATCCAACAGGGCTTCGATCTCTTCTTCAATCTCTGCGACGGCGCCGCAGACCAGAACATCCCGGGCATCGAGGTCGTGAGGACCCTGGAGACGCATCGAGTCGCGTTTACCGGCGCCACGTCCGAATTCTACGAACCCTCGCGTGAGGCAATGAAACGGGCTTGCCGGCGCGAAGGGATCGACACCCCCGACTACGTCCTGGCACGCAGCGGGGCCGATGTCGAACGAGCCGCTCAGCAACTGCGTTTTCCGCTCTTCGTCAAACACTACAGCAGCTATTCCAGCGTCGATCTTTCCCGGCAATCACGCGTTTGTTCCCCCGCGGGACTTCGCAGGCAAGCACACAAGATCATGCGTCGGCATGGGGCAGCGTTGATCGAGGAGTTCATCGAAGGTACGGAGTGCACGGTCCTTGTGGCGGAGAATCCCGATGATCCGGCGCGGCCCAAGACTTATATGCCGATCCAATATCGCTTTCCCAAAGGCGAAACATTCAAGCACTCGGACATGAAGTGGATGGATTACAACAAGCTGTCGGCTTTTCCCATCGCCGATCCGATTCTCGACGCTCGCCTGCGCGATGTTTCTGCCCGTTTCTTCGTCGCGCTCAAGGGGGCGAGCTTTGGCCGCTGCGATCTGCGGGTCGACGGTAATGGCACGCCCTTCATGCTGGAGATCAATCCCAACTGCGGCGTCTATTACCCCGCCGAGGACCCCGGCAGCGCCGATCTTTGCCTCATGCACGATTCGGAAGGACATGCCGGCTTCACCCGTCAACTGGTTCGGGCCGCTTTCCATCGACATCAAGACCGGCCCAAGTATGACAGGCCGCCCCACGATGACCGGAAACAAACGATCACGTGTTCTTAGCGGGGGGCGATGCCATTGCAGGGATATGGTGGAGCTGCATGTTCCGGCGCTATCATTGTGCAACGCTTAGCCGGGGTGTGCCGTGATTGTCAGACAGATATGGACCGCGAACGCGTACCGCAATTTCAACTATCTCATCGCCTGCAGCGAAACCGGCGAGGCACTTGCGGTCGATCCCCTGGACCATGAAAAGTGTTTAAAAGCTGCGAAGGTCGAAGGCTGGGATATCACCCAGATCTTGAATACCCACGAACATCGCGACCATACCGGCGGGAACGAGCCAATGGTCCGAAACACGGGGGCCAAGATTCTGGCGCACAAGAATGCGAGGCACAAGATCGCCGATATGGCCATAGGCCTGAGCGCGGGCGACATCGTTAAGGTAGGCAAGACGGTGGCACTCGAGGTGCTGGATACGCCTGGCCACACCATGAGTCACGTGTGCTTGCTGTCACACACCGAGTCGCCGGCACTCTTCTGCGGCGATACGCTCTTCAATGCCGGCGCCGGGAATTGCCATAATGGCGGCCACCCGGAAGAACTCTACAAGACATTTAGCGATCAGCTTGCCAAGCTACCGCAATCGACATTGGTCTATCCCGGCCACGATTACTTGGAGAACAACCTGCGTTTCACGCTGGATCGCGAGCCCGACAACAAGCGCGCCAGCGAGATGCTCGACAAGCTTGCGGGACAAGACCCCAATCGCGCTTACATCTCTACGCTCGAAGTCGAAAATCAAATCAACACGTTCTTTCGCTTGACCAGCCCCACCGTGATCGCGAAATTGCGCGAGGCCTTTCCCGATCTGCCAGAGAATCCTGACCGGCGGACGGTGTTCTTGAAACTCCGTGAACTGCGGAACACATGGTGAACCTGGCGTCGATCACGGTCTCGACTCTCGGCCGGCGTAGAGTTCGATGCTGCTTGCAAAAACTCACTCGCGCGCACCGCTTCCTATTCAACGTCCTGGCTTATCCGGCGACGCCCGGGTTTGCATCGCATCATGGTGGCGCTTAAGCGCGACCAGCTCGTCCAGTACTTGAGGTGGGAAACCCTGGCGATTTCCACGCTTGTCGTTGAAGAGACAATCCATGTAGCTGCGCAACGAGGTTGTGTGCCCCCACGTCGCGGCAATGACGTTGGCAACCCGCCCAAAGTGACGTAACAGGGCAGTCGGTTGGACGTCGAGCGGAAGGCTCGCAGCCCATTTCAAGGTGCGCGGTAGAGGCCTGTCTGCCGGTGTCGCGGCACGCAGGTGTTTGTGTTCTTCCAGCCCGACAGTCAATCGCGACGCGGTGCGAAGAGGAACGACCCTCTCATGGTTTGCCCCTTCGCCGTCTTTGCTCTGGTTGTAGGCACCCGCCGCGCGATATGTCGCCATGAAACCACCGTGGACGCTTCCGATGGCCTGAGAGAGGCAAGGAGTATGCCGCTGTTGATGCGCCTGACGGTCCGTAGTCCACAAACAACGAACCGAGCAAGCCGGCGTTCCGTTCTAGTCCGTCTGGCGACCGACAATACGCTCGATCAGCTTCGGGTCATCCGGTATCAAGCCGACCTTCGCGAGCCTCGGTGTCAGCGTCGCCCAGTTCTTGTCCATGGCGAAGACGCGACGAAAGAGCGGTAGAGCTTCATCCACGCGGTTCATGTTCACCAATGCGATTGCATGCCAGTAAATCATCTCGGCGTTGTCCGGAACGAGTTTGGCCGCCGCGCTGTATTCCGCTAACGCACGATCGTTGTCGTTCTGCTCGACTGCAAGATCGCCCGCGTTCATGTGATTGTAGGCGCGCTGCAGAATGACTAATCGCCGCAACTCCTTCAATGGCTCGGTGCTGTCATCAACTCTTACGTCGAAAACTCGATCGACCCAGGCCTTTCCGGTCGGCTTTCCGCTCACTACGATCAGCGCGGCAGATTGCCTCCCGCGAATGTCGCCGCCCGCCGCTTGCGCCGCATCGAGCGCGGCCAGCATTCGTTCGGCGATGTCGCCTTGGGTGTTTTCGAAAGCTCGCGACATCGCCGGCCAGATCTTGTCGTTGATCATGAGGTTGGCTTGTACTGAATAATCCTTGCCGACGATGTGGCCCGCAAAAGCGATGTTCTTCGCGCCCGTGTGAACGGCAACTCCTCCCTTTGCGTCGATCATTCCGACTTGCCGAAGATCACGCCCATCGTCCGCGGCAAGCAATGCCTTGAGTGCGTCGGATGCGCTTTTTCCGGAGCGCATCAGATCGAGACCCTGTTTGCCATAGCTGGGCTCGACGAACGACTGGGTCGCGACGGCTCCAATGCCGGCTTCGGCCCAGGGCACGACTGTACCGACCGAGAACCAGTGCGATTGAACGGCCACGCCAAGCTCACCCGTTGCAGGGTCCCGCGCGACGATGGAGAACGTGTGGACTGGGCGCAGCGCTGATTGTTGCGTGATTTGGGCACTCGCGCTGATCGATGCGGATTACTGAATCACCTCGTCCGCGCGAAGCAGCAACGATTGCGGGACGGTGATACCGAGCGCCTTGGCGGCCTTTAGATTGATGACCAACTCGAACTTCGTCGGCTGCTCGATGGGGAGGTCGGCGGGCTTCGCGCCCTTGAGGATCTTGTCGACGTACACGGCGGCGCGGCCGACGAAATCAGCCATGTTCACCGCGTAGGCCATCAGGCCACCTGCCTCGACGCTTTCCCGAAAGCTGTACATCGTCGGTAGCCGGCCCTTCAGTGCGAGTTCGGCGAGCCTTGTCCGATGCGCCAGGAATGTCGAGGTACCGCCAACCAGAAGCGCGTCCGCCCGCTCTCGCGCTATTGCGGCGAAGGCTCTATCAAACTCCTCTGGACCTTTTGCCTCCACGTGTTGAAGGCGGATGCGCAGAGATTGGGCGGTCGCTTCGACCTCTCTCATTTGAAGTGCAAATGATGGGTCTGCCGGGTTCGAGAGTATGGCTACTCGGGAGGCGCGCGGGATCGTCTCCTTCAGAATTTGCAGCTGTTTGCCGAAGATCTCCGGACCGGGCGTGAAGGTCGTACCCGTGATGTTTCCCCCTGGCCGACTCAGGCTGGCGACAAGCCCTATCTCAACAGGATCGCTTGGAAAGATCATGACAATGGGAATGCTGCTCGTAGCATTCTTTGCTGCCAGCGCAGCTGATCCGGCTGGCGCGACGATCACATCCACCTTGCGCCGGACCAGCTCGGCTGCGAGGTCGGGCAGTCGCTCGACGTTCCCCTCGGCCCATCGGTACTCGATGATGAGGTTTTGGCCCTCGACCCAGCCGAGCTCGCGTAACTTTCGCAAGAATGCTTGAAGCCCGTGCTCCACGGACTCGCGGGTGGGCGTACTCAGATAACCAATGCGGTACACCTTGCCCCATTGCTGCGCTTCGGCGGCGAGCGGTGCGGCGCCGAAGGCAAGTAGTCCAAGAAGTAGCGCAAGTCCTGCGTTACGTCGGTTCATCAAAGTTCCCGTCGATCGTCGCGCGGCGACGCCATCGCCAGGATCGTAGGGCAAAGTGCCCAGCAACCCTGGTCAGCGGTGAATCTACACCCGAGTGACGGCAAAAGGTCGATAGCGCCATCGAATGCTGTCGGTGCCTGCCGGTACGGCCGCTGTTGGCCCGATACTGTTGAAAAACTCCTTTTTCGGAGCCATTCTAAAAATTCCAGGCCCGTAGAGGCGTCGCTCTTTCTCGGATGTGGGGGATCAGGCGATCTTCCGTTGCGCGCAACCAGGACTGTT
>VBCY01000283.1 GCA_005882995.1 Betaproteobacteria bacterium | reverse complement strand
GGGCTTCACCGCACCGTTACTTTCATGGAGCACTACTCATTGAATTGAGGTAGTTATGAATATTGCCATCCGTTGGACCAAGTTGTTTGACGCTTGTGGAGGCGCCGCCTTCGCCTCGCGGCTGTGGCGCAAGCGCCACAATGAAAAACGAGCGCACAAGGCTGAACTCCATGAATGGGAGAACGAAGGCGGCAATCTAGCGCCACTTCCGGAGACCACCGATAACTTGGTGACCACAGGTTCAGCCTGACGATTTCCCGGGGGTCACGCAGCAGCAACTAGCACGAGGGCGCTGCGATTGCCGCCGACGCTCGTCCGGCCCACGTCAATGTAACTCCCTGTGATTTCAATAACCTCTAGCAGATGTGAGTGTAACCATGAGACTGCGTCCCCTGCACGATCGCGTTATCGTCAAGCGCCTCGAGGAGGAGCGTCAATCCGCTGGCGGTATCGTGATCCCGGATACTGCCGCAGAAAAGCCCTCGATGGGTGAAGTCGTCGCTGTTGGCCCCGGCAAGACCGGCGAGAACGGGAAGCTTCAGCCGATGGGCGTGCGATAAGGTTCTCTTCGGCAAGTACTCGGGCCAGGAATTTAGGATGGACAACGAAGATCTGCCATTCAACACTGCTCACCGACGGAGGCTTGATTGAGTCACACCCGGATGCTCACGACTCGGCGAAGGAAGCAGACAGCTAAGAAGCGCCTCGCGAGGATAGCGAAGCAAGAGAAGAAGATAAGGAAGCAAACGTCGAAGGCGGTCAGTACGGAGGTCGTCTCGACTCTCGGCTAGCATATGTCAGCGCATCCCAGATTGATCTGGCAGCCAGTGTCAGATCACACCTAGCCTTTATCGTCTCAGTTCAGCCAAGAACGGCTATAGCCAATTGCGCTCAATAGCCGTCATCGGTGTCGCAACGATCAACCGTTACGATGCCATAGGTTATAGGCAGCGCAATCACAAACTACTTTCACTCCTTAGCGGGCACCGTGCGCAGATAGGCCACGATGGCGCTGAGATCCTGATCGGTCATCGTGGCGTAGAGCGAAATTGCCATCGGCGGCTTGAGCTTGGTTCCGTCACGGTGGAGGCCCTGCGTGATCGCTGCCTTGATCTCGGCATCGCTCCACGCGCCAAGTCCGGCCGTCGCATGCGATGTGATATTGCGCGAAACCGTCACGCCCCAAGGCCCCGGAAACGACTGTCCGCCTTTGCCGAGCTGTGCGTAGTCGTGCACGTCGTTCACGAGAGGTGTGTGACATTCCATGCAATGGCCGATCGTAGCGAGATAGAAGCCGCGCTTGCCCGGATCGGCCATGTCGGTCTCGCTCATGGCCTTGTCCGCGCCCGGCGGCGTATCGACGTGCATCGCGGCCTTGTAGACCGGCGGCTCGACGGCGTTGCTGACCGCCGACACCGATTTGAGATACGCCACGACCGCGTCGATATCCGCAGGCGTGAAGACCTTATAGAAACCATAAGGCATCATCGGCGCGATCTGCGTGCCGTTCGGCCGCATGCCAGTCAGCAGGGAGCGTCCATTTGCCGATGCCGGTTTCAAGGTTCGGCGTAATGTTCGCGGCCTTCGCCTTGAAAGTTACTTCATCCCAGGTCCGCGGACCTCCGGAAAGCTGCTTCGACATGTCCCACACGCCGCCCGGGCCGCGCGGCGTATGGCAATTGCCGCAGGTGAGAATGCCGTTGACTAAATAGCTTCCGCGCTCGACGGGCGTCTGTGCGAAGGCACTGCATGCGACGGCAATTGCGGCCATGCATCCGACGGCCCATCTCGTCACAAATTTTGGAGCCCGGTCAAGACCGGTGAATACTACTGCAACGCGGAGCGTCCTGCGTTGGCGCACGAGCATGGGTTGGTGCATGATATTGTTCTATTCATGGTTGACGAATGGAATGGAGACTCTGGCGGGCGCGCTTCGTGACGCGCCGTCCCACCAAAAGCTAATTGCTGCGGCGAGCCTCCGCAGATCGATCGAGGCTAAAGCTGAGCTCAATTGACTCCTTTGTTAGTTGCCGCGCATGACCGCTTCGCGACGCTATGGTTGGTGTGCATATCGGTCTGTGCGTTGCCGAACATAAGGGACACCCAGACCAGCCGTCGCTGGATCAACCGTCTGCTCAGGGGACTTGGACCTCACCGGGGCTTTTTTTTGTGCCGCCCAGTCCACCTATGTACGTTCCCGCACAGACAAACAACGCCGGTTGGCGTGCAATATGTGATTGTCGATTTGTGACGTCTTACGGCCACGATTTTGGACGAATGATTAGCATGAAACATACGTCGCTGAGGGAAATCAATCAGGATATGGCGTTGCGCCACGCCCGTAGGAACCTGCATGCTCTGGATGCGGTAGACGATCCGGCACGAATCCAAGGCGGCAATTGGACTATGCAGGGCTTTCGGCGTTCCGGGCCCGTTTACGATGAGGCCGAGTGCCGAATGTCGATTGCTGAGTTCATGGCCGACACGCAGGAACGCGGCTACATCGTCGAATAACACTCCTGCCACTGCGCTGGTGAGAGGAGTACTCCATGTACCTCATTCCCACCCCTACCGGACAACGCGCTTCCCCTCTCTTGCGCGACAGGTTTTTGAACGCATTGGATCAGTATGATCAGCCCGTTCTTCGCGAGACCGTGCGCCATCTCTTGGGTTGTGTAAATCCTCTGCCCTCCGTAACTTGCATTCTTCTCGGGCTGGCCCCCGGCAGCAACTACGGAGATGCAGCGAACACGATAACGAGATCGCTGTGCGTGAAACCTGAGGTCGCATGACGGAATGGTAAGGGGCCGCGCATGGTCAGGCTCAAATCTCATTCTTGGCGTTCAACGGTAGCACCCTGACTAGCGTGTCAGTCAATCGTCCGGCGCGCTGTCGCCAAATGAGGTACTGATGCGGTAACCGCCTGCACAATATGCGATGCAGGCGCGTTTTGCTGGCATCATCATCCGTTGATGAGCGCACGTGCTGCATGGCGTGCGAGATTTAGCGCTATCGATATCTTCACGAATGAAGCGTCTGATCTCGCTAATGCCCTGCTCGGTATGAAGTAGAGATTGGGCGCATACCGCAGCGGAGAGCTCCGACAGGTGCTCGTGCTCGGCGATGGCGTGGACCTCATCCCCGGTGAGCCCTCAGAAATCGAAACATGCTTTGAGGGAGAGCATAGCGACCCCGCGTGGACAAGATTCTCAAAGGCGCCAAGCCGGCGGACCTGCCCGTCGAGCAACCGCCGAAATTCGAGTGGGGATCAACCTCAAGACAGCGAAGGCGCACGGACTCACGATCCCGCAATCGTTCTGCAGCGCGCA
>VBCY01000282.1 GCA_005882995.1 Betaproteobacteria bacterium | reverse complement strand
GTGCGTGAATGGCGCTTGCTCGGATCTGTGCGGGGGGTGCGCAGTAATGCGCATTCCTACCGCGAACAGCATTGGCCGACTGCAGTCCGATGCGCCCTTTAACCAGGTGTCCGGAAAACGAGCATGTAGCGGTGTGACCTCAGGACTGTAACCGAGCGGTGGCGTCCGCTCCTTTGGCGCCAGCATCGCGTGGGTTTCGCGCTGTGCAGCCGCGACTGGAGGCCGTCGCCGCGGGGGAAGACCGCTGAACCGGCCACAGTATTTTTTCATGTCCGCGCGGCTGGCATTGCGTCTGCGTTCCGGGGTTGTGCGTCGGCGTTGGCAGCCGTCGCGGGCACCCGCCCAAAAACCGGTTAGCGCGGTGGTTTGGGATGCTTCAGATAAGGACGTGCACGTCTCGCAGGAAAGCAAGATTGACCATGTCGCGGGTCGTCCAATCGAAGTTGGGCACTATCTGGGCCTTTGCGCGATCGACTTCTGCTTTACTCATTCCGCAGACGCTTGCGCAAACGTATGGCCGGTTCGGGCGATCGTTCATCGCACGAGCCACTTGCAAACGATCCAGATTCAGCGGATCAAAACCGAACCCCACGAAGCAGATTGCGTCGGCCTCTGTTATCCAACGTCGCGCTTCGACGAAATCCGGACTGTCTGCTCTTTCGTCAGCAATAACCTTGATCCCCTGAGCAGCTACAACATATTGTTGGGGTTGCTGGGGTGGACCGTATCCGGCGTAAGAGAACCGCCCCAGACTACCGTACATGTGCATAATCGAAAGCTGGTTCAGTATTGCTTGAGCGTCGCTCTCGGACGCCGCGTAATAATGGCGCAAGCCGTTGTAGAGGAAGAATTCCAGCGATCGATCGTAATTGAACGTAATCACGCTAAGTCGATTCGCATCGGGTATGTCCGGTCCCCGTTGCACGCCCGTGATCATCCGATCCCAAAGGTGCATGTACCAGTGATCATCGAGGCCCGGACCGAACTTGGCAGCGTCCTCGCGTGGGCAGAGTTCACAGGCAATCGCCACTTTCCCAATATCGCTAAACTCTCGGCGTTGAGCCAAGAACGTGTCAACGGACTTCGCTCCCGAGCGGAGTAGCGCCCGTCCGAACAAAATCACATCCTCCTTGGTAAAACCGGCTCTATCGAAGATCGGAAGCAGTTTGGCTGGGAAAGGGGCCTCCGAGAGATGGCATAACGCATTCACCAGACCGGTACCAAGGGGAAACCCGTAGGGCCGACTTGCGCCGGCTCCGAGGATGAGTACCGTTTTCTGCGTGATCATCGCAGATACTCATTGTCATCACTTCCAGGCTCTCGCTCCCAGAACGCGCAGCCGCGCTCGGCCTGCGACCGCACGTGCTCACGGCTCGGACGTGCGCACCACAGCGCGATCATACTTTCCCTCCTCGCATACTGTCTCGCTGCGACGAAGTGCCCATGCTAACCTCGAAAAACCCCCTTCACAGGCTTGCCAGAATCGCTCAGGCTGGGCGCTAGCTCGTTGGACGTGGTGTCCGTGCTCCAATGGCACTGCTGAGCGTGCAGTAGCAATGCCCAGATGATTGCGAGCGCGATGATCTGTCATCGGCGGCCCCGACTCCTACAAGCCGCCTTGCATTACAGGTCGTCGTCGTGAGGTCCGCTTGTAGCTCATCTTAGCTACGCCACGATTCGCGAGTGCTTCCACGGCCAGCGGCAGAAGCGAAAGAGGAAAAGGAAAACGTAGAACTTGAAAGGACCGACGGGAAGCTTGCTGGCGTTCCAAACGCGAACTTTCCGCTTTCGACCAACCGCGGGCGTCAAGGTGTACGTCTGGAACCAACTGAAGATATAGCTTGCTGGTGCCGCTTCGTTCGTCGCCTCGATGTCTTTCGGTTCAAAGGGCGGCAGGGATAACGCCTTCACGTCGCTAATCGTCAAATCGAAGTCAATCGGCGAACGCTCACCGAGGACGTAGACCCATCCCGTGAACCGCACCTCCGGCTTTAACGAATTGGGGTGCTTGCTCACGTTTTGGACGCGAAACATTGATGTCACTTTCAACGTTTTCTTATTGGCGTCGGCAGGGTCAAATTCTTCACGTGTTAACGCTCCCGAAATCGTCACGCGTCGCGCCTCGTCCAAAGGCGGCAGTTGAATCCCTACGTTCAGCAGATCGAACATGGTCCCTCCCTCCCCCTGAATGCGGGGGCCAGCGCATGCTCGTGGGGCGCTTGCGGTAGAATACGCGCCGGCTGACCGTCCCGAAGGCCCAGGGCGGCGGCAATGGAGCGTGGCGCCGGGGGTACCGTAAGGGGTACATC
>VBCY01000280.1 GCA_005882995.1 Betaproteobacteria bacterium | reverse complement strand
ACCTCATCAACATGCTGAAAAGCGCTATGGTCGCTGCATTCCTCGCATGGGTCGCCGTGCTGCCCAGCGCGGCGCTTTGCGCTGAACGTTGCCCGCCTGTTCTCGATTACACCTGGAAGCGCTGTATCGCAAGTACAAGGACCGCGGCCTGGTCGTGTTGGGTTTTCCAACCAACGATTTCGGCGAGCAAGAACCGGGCACCAACCAGGAAATTGCGGAGTTCTGTCGGCTGACCTATGGCGTTGAGTTTCCCATGTTCGAGAAATCGAGCATCAAGAGCATCAAGGCCAATCCGCTGTTCGGGGAACTCATTTCGCGCACGGGCCAAGCGCCGCAGCGGAATTTCCACAAGTATCTCGTCGACCGCGATGGCAATCGCGTCACGAGCTTTGGAACGCGCATGCGGGATTCTCACGGCGCCAAACAAGCACGCGCCGCGAGTCTCCGAGCGAGCGCGTCTTTGACAGTGCCGCGCCGGATCGCCGATAATGTTGCCCCTTCGGCGAGCTAGCTCAGCTGGTTAGAGCAGAGGAATCATAATCCTTTGGTCGGGGGTTCGAGTCCCTCGCTCGCTACCAGATGTCGAGGGCTTGCCGCCGGCAAGCCCTCTTCTTTTTGAAGCACCTTAGGGAGAACATCGATGACGCAACGCGCTCGCAACGAATTTTTCGTCGCGCTATGCCTTGCAATCGTCACGAGCTTTGCCACACCCGCGCTCGCCTACGACGGCACGGTCAAAAAGGAAGTGTTCACCATGCCCAGCTACACCGCGGTGAACGGCAAGACGATCAAGAATGTCCGCATCGGCTACGAGAGTTACGGCACGCTCAGCGCCGCCAAGGACAACGTGATCCTGATCTGTCACTTCTTCTCGGGAACGTCGCACGCCGCAGGCAAGTACAAGCCCGAGGATGCTGCGCCCGGCTACTGGGACGCGATCATCGGCTCGGGCAAAGCGATCGATACCGACAAGTATTTTGTGATCAGCAGCGACAATCTGGTGAATCTCAACGCCAAGGACCCGAACGTCACGACCACGGGGCCTGCGACGGTCAACCCCGACACCGGCAAAGCTTATGGCCTCACTTTCCCGATCGTAAGCCTTCGCGACTTCGTCAACGTGCAGAAGGCGCTGCTCGATTCGCTGGGAATCAAGAAGCTCGCCGCGGTGGCGGGCGCTTCCGGCGGCGGGATTCTGGCAGTCGAGTGGTCTGCTGCGTATCCCGACATGGTCGAGCGTGTCATCAGCGCCATCGCGCCGGGGCTCGAGATCGATGCCTACGGCGTGGAAATGCTCAACATGTGGAATACGCCGATCACCATGGATCCGAAGTGGAACAACGGCGATTACTACGGTCGCGATGAACCGATGGAAGGCGTGGCGCAGTCGTTGAAGCTCGTCATCCTGTCCTCGTCCGGCTACGGCGGCGTGGAAAAGCGCTTCGGGCGCAAGTGGGCAGCCGAGGACAAGGATCCCGGCGCTGCTATTGGCAACCTCTACGCCATCGAAGACGGGTTGTACAAGGCGGCCGCTGCACGCGCGAAAGCGGTCGATGCTAATCATTTCCTGTACACCTCCAGGGCGAATCAGCTTTTCTCGGTCGCTGCGGAGGCGAAAAAGATCAAGGCGAAGTTCCTCTTCGTACCCGCCAAGTCGGACCTGGTTTTCCCGCCGTGGATGGCGCGGCGCTCCGCTGATGTCTTGCGCGCGCAAGGCAACAGCGTCGAGATCTTCGAGATCGATGGCGACAGCGGTCACTACGACGGCCTTTTTCAGATCAGCCAGGCGTCGACCGCGATCCGCAATCTGCTCGCTCGATGAACGTCGACGATTTCTCGGCGCACCTCGACACTCACCGGCCTTACTTGTTGCGCGTCGCGGTTCTGCAGTTGCGCGACAACGACCTCGCTGAGGACGTCGTCCAGGAAACCATGCTGGCGGCGCTGGAGGCGCGATCGAGCTTTTCCGGTCGATCCAGCGTGAAAACCTGGCTGACCGGTATCCTCAAGCACAAGATCGTCGACGCGATCCGCAGGAAGAGCCGCGAGCCGCTGCGCCCGCTGGAAGAAGAATGTCAGATCGATGAGTTCGACGCGCTCTTCGACGAGGTCGGCCACTGGGAGAACCCGCCGACGGGCTGGGGCAATCCCGAAGCGCAGTTCTCCCAGCGGCAGTTTTTCGATGTCATCGAGCTCTGTCTGGACAAGCTGCCGGCCAACACGGCCCGTGTTTTCATCATGCGCGAAGTCATGGAGCTCGAAAGCACCGAGATATGTAAGGAACTCTCAATCACTTCGACCAACCTTTGGGTAATCCTGTACCGGGCCAGGATTGCTCTTCGCCAATGCCTGGAGCAACACTGGTTTGCCAGCACCCGGCGAACGAGATAACCGAAGTTCGAGCTTCCGATTGCGCCTACTGATCTCATGCCAGGAAGCGAGCCGTCTGCTCTCTCGGATGCAGGACGGCTCGGTTCCGCTCGGGCGCCAGTTGAGCGTTCGACTGCATCTTCTATTTTGCGATGCTTGCACTCACTTTTCCGCGCAGCTCGCTTTCCTGCGCGCGGCGATGCGCCGCTATTCCGAGTAATCGCGGAGCGTAGCGGCCACTTTCGATTCGGGCCGGATTGCGACCGCGTGCTACACTATGCACGCGAGCTTGCCTGTAGATCACCGTAATGCTGTCCCTGATTGTCAACGGTTCCCCGCATGTCTGTCGCAGCTCGGCCGCGACCATCGCCGATCTCGTGCGGGAACTGGACCTGGTAGACAAGCGAATCGCCGTCGAACGCAACGGCGAGATCGTCCCCCGCAGCCGGCATACGCTGACACCGCTGGCAACCGGTGACCGTATCGAAGTCGTCTCTGCGGTCGGAGGCGGCTGACCCGCGCGATGAACGCTCCTTCCGACGCACCGCTGCTAACGCTGGACGATCCGCTGATTATCGCGGGGCGAGCGTATCGTTCGCGGCTGCTCGTCGGTACGGGCAAATACAAGGATTTCGCCCAGACCCGAGCCGCCATTGATGCGTCTGGCGCCGAAATCGTCACCGTTGCGATTCGCCGGACTAATATCGGCCAGAATCCGAACGAGCCGTCGCTGCTCGAGCACCTTCCACCGTCAAAGTTCACACTGCTGCCGAACACGGCCGGGTGCTTCAGTGCCGATGAAGCGGTGCGCACTCTCAAGCTCGCCCGGGAGTTGCTCGACGGCCACGCCTTGGTCAAGCTCGAAGTACTGGGCGACGCGCACACGCTGTTTCCGAACGTCCGCCAGACGCTGTGCGCCGCAGAAACGTTGGTGAAGGACGGTTTTGAAGTGATGGTCTACACCTCGGATGACCCGGTTACTGCGCGCGAGCTGGAAGCCCTTGGCTGCGTGGCCATCATGCCGCTTGCTTCGTTGATCGGATCAGGCATGGGCATCCTGAATCCGTGGAACTTGCGGCTCATTATCGAGCAGTCCAAGATTCCGGTGTTGGTCGACGCAGGCGTCGGTACCGCATCGGACGCGGCGGTCGCGATGGAGTTGGGCTGCGCCGGCGTATTGATGAACACTGCTATCGCTTTGGCGCAAGATCCGATCCTGATGGCGGGCGCCATGAAAAAAGCGGTCGAGGCGGGGCGCGAAGCATTCCGCGCCGGGCGCATGCCGCGCAAGTACTACGCCGCGAGCCCCAGCTCGCCCACTACCGGTTTGATCGGCTAGCTTCGCTCAAGCGATGGCCGTGCCGAACCCGTCGGTTGCGAGCGATGTCGGCATGGGCGCATTCCGGATTCTTCTAGCGGTTCTTTGTTGTGCTGCGGTTCCGGCGCTGGCCGGCCGCTTGTCGGCCGACGAAATCGCGGCAGCGTGCAGTAACGCCGATGGAAGCGCCCATTGCGGGCGCATCATCGAACAAATCCAGCTCAAACGGCTGCCCGGCCTTGCCCGCCGCGAGGGCGACCGATTGATGGTCTCACTCTATCCGTCAGGCACTGCCACCTTCACCGACGTCGACGATACCGTCAACGGCCGTTCCTACAGCCTCTGGGATTCACTCGATCCGATCAATGCAGTTGTGCTTTACACGACAACCAACAACACGACCCTGTTCACGCTTTTGCAACGCGCGACCAATCGCAGGTTCGAGTTTGCCGCTGAACCTCAGCTCTCTCCTGACCGGCAGCGACTCATCACCGTGGACGTCTGCGCCAAGGGTTGCGGCAACGAAATCGCGGTGTGGCGCATTTACAAAGATGACGTGCGCAAGGAGCTTGCGTGGTCGACAGGCTCGTCGTGGAGCGATGCGGCGGCGACCTGGAAGGGCGCGGACACGGTGGTGATCGAGTATACGGGACAGCAAGGCGACGCGAGCGTCGAGCGAAAGCTCTCAGATTCTGTTTGGACGCGCCTCCCGCTACCTTGAGCTCGGTCGTATTATTGAGCGTTTCCTAACTGCGTGACATCGGTTGCAATGCGGATGAGCTGGCCCTCACCCCCAACCCCTCTCCCGCCGGGAGAGGAGTGCGCGACAGCGCGGGTGAGGGTCAAACATCACTCAGTTGCGTAATTCTCAATAGCAAGAGCCCTCCGCCGGTGAGCGTTGCCCTACAGCGTCGGCCCATCCGCTCTTTCGTCCTTCGCCAGGGTCGATTTTCGCCGGCGCAAAAACTCGCTCTTGAAAGGCTGCTGCCCCGCTTCGGTATCCCCTTCTCTTCGACCCCGGTCGATCTCGCTGCAATTTTCGGCCGGTCAGGTCCGAAAATTCTGGAGGTGGGATTCGGCATGGGCGACACCACGGCGGCGATCGCCGCCATGTTCCCGCAGTACGACTTTCTCGCAGTAGAGGTGCATGCCCCGGGCGTCGGCGGACTGCTCAAGCTGATCGAGAAACAGAAGCTCCAGAATATCCGAGTCGTGCGCCACGACGCCGTGGAGGTAGTGGAGCACATGATTGCGCCTGGCGCTCTCGCCGGCGTGCACGTTTTTTTTCCGGATCCCTGGCCGAAAAAGCGTCATCACAAGCGGCGCCTTCTGCAACCGGCATTCGTGCACGCCCTTGCGCAGAGAATTCAATCCGGCGGCTACATCCACGTAGCGACCGACTGGCAAGAATACGCAACCGTGATTCTGGAAACGCTTCGGGCTGAGCCTCTATTGGCCAACACGGTGGCGGATTATGCGCCCCGGCCGGCGTATCGCCCCACCACCAAGTTCGAGCGCCGCGGTCTCGCAAGGGGCCACGGCGTATGGGACGTTATTTTCCGAAGACGGTAGCGTCGCGCGAGAGCGCCAACAACCGCGTGATCGCACCGCGGGCAACTTCGCGGGAAAAGTGCGCGCGGACATTCTCTCGCCCGCCCCCGGAGAGCTTCTTCCAGAGTGCCTCGTCGTTGTAAACGCTGGCCACAGCCGCAGCAAAAGCTTCGGGTCCGTCGCCGACTACGACATCGACTCCGGGCGTAAGGTGCATGCCTTCGATGGACGGCGTGGTCGCGGCAACAGGAAGGCCGTAGCTCATTGCCAGGTTGATTTTGCCTTTGACGCCGGCGCCGTAACGCAAGGGCGAGATGGAGACGCGGGCGTCGCTAAAGTAGGGCATCACGTCAGGCACATAGCCGGCAATCACCAGATCGTCGGCAGCAAGCGCCTTGATCGTCGGCGGCGGGTCACTGCCGATGATGTAGGTCTTGACGCCGGGTAGTCGCTGACGAATCCAAGGCATGACCTCGGTCGCGTACCACAGCACGGCATCGGTGTTGGGTGGATGGCGAAAACCGCCGATGAACACGAGTCCATGGCGCTCGTTGAACGCCTTGCCGTCAGGCAGCGGCTCGTGAATGGTCGAGAGCACCATCACCCGCGCGTCCGGAGCAAGCTCGCTCAGAAGATCGCGCTCGACCGTGCTCACGACCAGAGTCACATCCGTCTTGCGGATGAGCGCGAGTTCCTCCTCGCGCTTGGCTGCCGCCGTGCCTTTCGCGGTTCGGCTGCCGTTCAGATCGGCCAACCGCTCCTCGCGCAGGAAATGCAAATCGACGGTGTCGAAAACGATCAGCGCATGCGGCGCGAAAGCTCGCAGCGTGTCGATGTACTTGATGGCGATGTAATGCCGCGACACCATGATGACGTCGAACACGGTGCCTTGCGCGCCGAGAACCTGCGGGATCGATCGCACGTACGGAGCGAACTGCACTTCGACGCCAAGCTGCTGCAGCGCGCTGACGTAGGGCTGCTGATATTCGAGGTTGTCGGCGACGAAGGTGACTTTGCAGCCGAGGTCGACCATGATCTCCAGCATTTGCTGCATGCGCATGGAGCCTGCGTCGCGGTCGGGCGTGAGCATGCACGCGTCGATCACCAGCAGGCGGCGCTTGGCCCATCGATCGCGTTCAATCTGCGCGGCGACGCCGTTCGCTCGCCTGCCTTCCAAGGCACTTGCCCACTTGGTCGCAAAGGTGCTCTGGTTGACAACCTGGTGGCGCTTGATCCCGACCGTCTCGTCCGTGCCGGAGGTCGCGCCCTCGAAATGCACGATACTCGCGAGCGGCTGGTAATAGACTTTGTAGCCGGCCGCGCGCACTGCGAAGGCCAGATCGACATCTTCATAATAGGCAGGTGAGAACCGCGTGTCGAAGCCACCGAGACGAACAAAGAGTGCTCGCGCAATGGCGATGCATGCGCCCGAGCAATAGTCGACCTCGCGCAAATAGTTGTACTCGGGTTTCTGGGGATCGTCGTGCCGGCCGTAGTTCCACGCCGATCCGTCGCGCCAGACGATGCCACCGGCTTCCTGTAGCCGACCGTCGGGATAGACCAGCTTGGCGCCGACGAGTCCCGCATCGGGATGCCGCTCGAACACACTCAATAAAGCATCGAGCCATCCGGGTGTGGCAATGGTGTCATTGTTGAGAAACATCAAAAACTCGCCTCGTGCGTGTTCCGCGGCCACGTTGCACGCGCCGACAAAGCCAAGGTTCACGGCATTTCGCACAAAGCGCACGCCGCTGACCGCGGCGAGCTCTGTTGCGAGGGGTTGAGGCGACGCATCGTCGATCACCAGGACTTCATAGAGACCCGCGGGCGTATTGGCATAAATGCTCTTCAAGCAAGTGAAGGTGAGAAGCGGCTTACTGTAGGCTGGAACGACGATGGTCACTCTCGGTTGCGCGCAGGCAGCGAAAGAGAGCGGGCGTATCTCGGTTTCCTGCGCAAAGCCTTCGCCCGTCGTGGGAATGAACCGGTTGGGCCGTGCAATGCGGCGGGCAATGCGGCGCGCCAAAGCGCCTGCGCCTTCATCCTTGAGAATGGCCAGCGCGATCCCGCCATAGCGCGGCGACGCGCGCAGCGACGCCCAGCGAGCGCGTAGGTGCGCCAGCGCAAGCTTTGCATGCCGTCCGCCGTAGCGAATCGGCGCAGTCAGGCGCCAACTGGTGCTCGATTGGTACTCTTCGATTCGCGCTCGCGTCGCGGCGAGCAGAGTTTCCAGTCGACCGACATGAAGCTGCGTTCCAAGCTGCTCACGCAGCGCAATATGCAGCTGAACGGCAAGTTCCTCGCGGTCGAGCTGCGCGCGGTCCCGCACCGCTCGGAACTCCTTCAACTCTGAATCGACTACGGCAATGCGGCGCTCGAGCTCTTTGCGAGCTTCCGTATGCCCGCATTGGACGCCTGCAACAAACAACTGAGGCAAAGTGAGCTCGGGTTCCAGGGTCGTCTCGGAGTCCCCGGAGTAACAATGCCGAGGGTCGAGAGAGGGTGCTTCGGCGAGCTCGCGTCGCGTGCGCGGAAAGGGCGGTAGCGGCGCCAGATAAGTTGCGGCGTAACGCTGTGGCTCGGTCATGTCGTTACCACGCGTGAGCGCAGCGTCCGTGATGCAGGTATGGCTTCTGCGCTCTCGAGCAAAACGTCGTTCCATTCGCCCGGCGTCGCATTCCAGGGAACCAGCCGCGCCCTCGGATGGCCGGCCAGCCGCTCCGGGAACGCGCCCAGCGCAGAGGCGACGATCGCCGCGCCGCTCGCGAGCGCGACGCTTAAGGTGTACGAATATGTTTCCGGAACTTGCGCCGGAAACCAGATCACATCCGG
>VBCY01000279.1 GCA_005882995.1 Betaproteobacteria bacterium | reverse complement strand
GAAGTATGAGAAAGGCGAACTCGTTGCGGGTGCGCCGAAGCTACGGGTGACGCCGGAGCAGATGGAGCTCTCTCAGCTGCGGCAAGAGGTGCAGCGCTTGCGGATGGAGCGCGATATATTGAAAAACCGCCCTCGCGGCTTTCCGCGCCCCTATGCGTAGAAACACCAGGCACCTAGACTGGGCGGGCGTTCGGAGAGTGGCCGCATGCTTTTTGGAGGCATCGTCCCCGTCAAAAAACCTGGCCCAGGGGAAGCTACGGACCCAACTGTGGTGGCACGATGAGTGACCCCGTTTAGGAAAGTGATCGATTCCGAGTCCCCGTCCGACGCGCTCAATTGGAAGGAGGATGAGATGTCGAAGAATGTGAGTACGCAGTCGGGATTGCCAGTGGTGCATGCGCGAGCGGCCGGAATAGACATCGGTTCGCGATTTCACGTCGTGGCGGTTGCACCGAATCTTACCGATGAACCGGTACAGACCTTCCAAGCCTTCACTGCTGATCTTGTGCGAATGGCGGACTGGCTGGTCACTCTTGGCATAACGACGGTGGCAATGGAATCGACCGGCGTCTATTGGGTACCGGCATTCGAAGTGCTGGAGAGCCGTGGCCTCGACGTGATCTTGGCCAATGCGCGCGAGGCGAGAGCGGTGCCGGGTCGCAAGAGCGATGTGAATGACGCGCAATGGCTGCAGCGGCTACATGCGTGCGGACTGTTGAGGGCCAGTTTCCGTCCAGGGCGCGACATCGCTGCGCTCCGAGTCTATCTACGGCTCCGAGAGCGACTTGTCGACTACGCAGCTGCCCACATCCAACACATGCAGAAGGCGCTGACCTTTATGAACCTGCAGTTGCACCATGTCGTCAGTGATGTGACTGGCGTCACGGGCATGAAGATCATTCGGGCGATTGTCAGCGGCGAAAGAGATCTGGAAGTGTTGGCCGCCATGCGCGACGTGCGCTGCAGGGCGAGTACGGAGACCATTCGTAGCGCACTTACCGGAAATTATCAGCCGGAGCATGTGTTTGCGCTCAGACAAGCACTGGCGTTGTATGACTTCTACCAGTCACGGATCGATGAGTGCGATGCGCAGATCGAGCAAGTCTTGGTCGCGCTGACGGCCGGCAAACCCAACCCCGCCACGCCGCTGCCCCAGCCACGCCACCGAACGAAGCAGCCCAGCGACCTCAACTTCGATCTTCGTCCGGTGCTGTATCAACTGACCGGGCTCGATTTGACGCAGATCCACGGCATCGGTCCACACTTGGCGCTGCGCCTAATCGGAGAATGTGGCACTGATTTGAGCAAGTGGCCTTCGGCCAAGCATTTCGCCTCGTGGCTGACACTTGCGCCGGGCTGCAAGATCAGCGGCGGCAAGGTGCTGTCGGCACGGACACGGAAAACGACCAACCGATTAGCCGCGCATCTGCGCTTGGCAGCGGTCACGGTCGGACGGACCAGCACCGCGCTCGGCGCTTTCTATCGCAGGCTCGCTGCCCGCATCGGAAAGGCCAAGGCGGTAACTGCGACAGCACGTAAGATCGCCATTCTGTTCTACAACGCCATGCGCTTCGGCAGGGATTACCGAGACCTGGGTGCCGATGAATATGAACGCAAATATCGCGAGCGCGTCATCAAGCATCTCCATCGACGGGCGGCGGAATTCGGTTATACCTTGCAGCAGGTCGTGGGTGTTTCTTAGGAAAGCGGCGGCGTACTTTGCCAAGGAGAGCAAGTGAAGTACGCCTTTGTGAAAGCGCATCTGCAGAGTTACCCGCTCTCCATGAGTTGTGCGGCGCTGGGGGTTGCGGTATCGGGCTACCATGCGTGGCAGGAACGGCCCCCGGCACCGCGGACGCTGGAGGCCCAGCGGCTGTTGTTTCTGATCAAGACGATTCATCAGCAGAGCGGTGAGACGTACGGTGCGCCGCGCGTTCACGCCGAGCTCAGAGAGAAGCACGGTTACACGGGCAGCCTTAACCGGGTCAAGCGGTTAATGCGCGAGCATGGCATTCGCGCCAAGGGCAAGCGCAAGTTCAAGGCGACCACGGACTCGCAGCATAAGCTGCCGGTGGCGCCGAATCGCTTGGAGCAAGACTTTCGTGTCGCGGCACCCAACCGGACGTGGCTTGCAGACATCACCTACGTTCGGACGCGAGAGGGCTGGCTCTATCTTGCCTGTGTGCTCGATCTGTTTAACCGCGAGATCGTCGGCTGGGCCATGAAGGAGCGCATGACCCGCGACCTGGTGATGGATGCATTGACCATGGCGTGGTTTAGAAAGCGGCCCGCTCCCGGGCTCATCCACCACTCGGATCGGGGCAGTCAATATTGTAGCGGCGACTTCCAGACGCTACTCACGCGATACGGGATGCTCGCCTCGATGAGTGGCACGGGAAACTGTTTTGATAATGCGCCGATGGAAAGTTTCTGGCACAGCCTCAAAGTGGAACGGGTGCATGGCGCCGGCTACGAGACGCGAGCGCAAGCTAAGCACGATGTCTTCAGTTACATCGAAATGTTTTACAACGTTGAACGCAGGCACTCGTCGCTGGGGTATCTCTCGCCGCGAGCATTTGAGAAGCGCTATTGGAGTGAGCAAAACGAATCCGTTCGCTCAGGTACCGAATAAGTCGTCCACGGAAACTTGACAAGATCAAATTTGCGTTCGTCGCTCGTAGTATTTGGCACTTCGTATGGAGTACAACGTGCTCCGTATCAAGGATTATGTATCGACCTCCGCGACGTGACGGTGATCCGACAGCATCTGGAGCGCACTGTGAGAACGTCTAGCCGACAATCGACCTCGAACACGCTCGAACAAGGATTGACGATCCATAGCTTCGCCGGGGCGCGCGTGAACTTGCCCCAATTGGAGGGCTAGACCACACGCACCCTGTGCGCCGAATCTACTTAACAGAGAACCCACCCAGATGTGCGGTGTGCGCAATGATCAAGCCCTTGTCGATCACGAAGGAATCTACGCCGTCAGTCACGACAACATGATCGCTCGTTACCGAATACTCGAACAGCGTGAAATCACCCGCAATCGTAAGCGAAGTCGTCGTTACGTGAATGTTCCCGCCGGCCAAGGCAAAAAATGGGGCGAAGGCGGCTTCAATTTCGGCCGGACCTTGAGCGACCGCGCCGGGCAATATGAAAACGGCGTCTTTTGCGTAATCGCACGCCAAAAGTTCGGCGTTGCCAGCCTCGACTGCCGCTAAATGCGCCTGTAGCACCTGTACAACGGTGCGTTGTTGTGCATGCTTTGGACATACCGAATCGCGGCTGTCGTCCGCATAGACGGCTTGGCAAACGAGAATAGAAAAGATTACGACGATCATGCCGAGCAATTTGCATTTCATTTGGATCTCCCTTGATGAGATAAGTACGCCTCACGGTTTAGCTCGTGAAGCCCACCGACCCGCTGCGGGTACGTTGCCGGGAACGCATGCCCGCCATCTCGACCCGACGTAGAACGGGCCGTCGAGTTCAGCGCGATCGGTCGATGTAAGTATATCTAGACGAGCTACCTTCAGCGAGAGTCGGGCAAGAATAGGGAACGTTATTGCCGACATTGAACAGGCAGGCCGAGACAGTTAGGCATGGCGTATCCCGTGCGCAGCACTTTGTACGTCGCTTTTTTATGTTGGACGCTGATAAATGTTTCGGAAGACACCCTCGGTTCGCGTTACACAGGAGCGCGACGCGTCGTCCCCCGTCCGCGCAAAAGCCACCCCCGGTTTCGGAATCCGAATCTGTGAATCGATAGGGGTCCCAAGACACGCGTACTTCGTCTAAGTACTTTGCGCTGCGCGCGCAGAAGCCGTTCTCGGATGAGCATTCTCGTAGGTCTGTCAGATCCGAGAGTTGATCGAAGGACTCCTCAAGTCCAACGTCGGTCGAAGTACGGCGTACTTGGCTCAAGGTTCTAAATACTCAGTTCAAGGTGCGAATCGTCTCGAACAACGCGCTGCTCCAGGCTCAAGGTGCCCAATGTCACACACCCGCGTGGGACGTCTCGGAATGGTTTGATGCTGCCTGCTGATTCGCCTTTGACAGCCTACTTCTTGAACTGAGCGGACGCTTTCTCCAAGGCTTTCTTCATCGATGCCCATGCCGCATCCATTCCTGACTGCATGTGCTGCCACGCCGATTCGGTGGTCGTGCGCATTTCCTGCAATTTCTTGTACGCGGCATCTCGATTTGCGCGCATGGCCTTGAGCTGCTCGTCGTATTTGGCGCGCGCTTCGGCACTCATTTGCCCGCTTTTAGCTTTGAGCTTATCAACCTCAGCATCCCATTTCTTGATTTGCGTTTCCATCATCGCGAAGTATTCGTCTTTCTTGCTCATGGAGAGACTCCTGTGTTTGGCCGTGGCGATGTGCTGGCACAGATCGCAACGGAGACATGGTCATTCATGGCCGTTTCGCGATACCGCCAACTGAAAACTTGCCACGCGTGCGGTGCGGGCCAACATGTGGTTAGGAGAAGCCGACCCTGGATGTCCGATGGGTCATAGAATCAGGTCCCAAGGCGGTCCCGTGCTCTCTATTAGTCTACGCTGACCGGATCGGGCCGCAACGTCGTCGCCCATCGGCCCACGACAGCGGACCTTAGCATCCACCGCTTGGCGTGGCGCACTTGATCCGAGATACTCAGTTCCGCCGCTCAGGACCTCGCGCGAAGTGGTGAAGGGGCTTCAGCGCGGTGCCTGGAGTTGGCCTTGCGGCGTAGAGGGTGGCGCTGTGGGTTGATCAGACATCTCTCGGGCCGCGGTCACGAAGTACTCCGTCTCACCGAAGGCCACGCTGGTCAAGTTGAATTCGAACCAGAACACGTAATGCCCGATCAGATTGCAAGACGCTCATCGACGACCGCGGTTGATCGACTCCCGCAGCGCTGCCGACGCTTGCCGGAACTCATGACGTCTGCTTTCCGGGTCTGCGCGGTCCGTGGTCGCCTGACCGGCCTGTCGGCTCCACCGAACGCAGTCTTTCAATCTGAATGGAAATAGTCGAAGTCGCTCCCTTTGCCGCGCGGATCGTGGGAGTTCCAGCAGTGGCGACGGTTGCAGATACTCGTCGGCCAACAAGATCGCCTACCAGCGCCGACCGCCGATCATATCGACCGTCTGCATAGCGGTACTCCGCTTCTTTGTCGTGAGCAATATGTCGAGTATTGGATTGACGCTGCCGTGCAGTCGGCGCAGCC
>VBCY01000041.1 GCA_005882995.1 Betaproteobacteria bacterium | reverse complement strand
GCGGCGCGCAGAAAATTGCTGTGGCTGACGGTTTCACGATGGTCGCGTGGCCGATCAAACCCGCGACCGCCAAAGTCGTAATACTCGGCCTCGATGGCACCTCCGCAAAGCAATGACCTGTGACGTCGAGCGGGGTGGGGTCGCGCTGACTTCGAGCACGCCCAGCAAGGCGCAGGCTCGCAAGGTCGAAAGGTCGAACGCCTTCGCCGACGCTTTCGTGAACCTGTACGCGCACCAAAAACGCGCGCTGTCAGCGAACCAATAACGGCTGTCGATCAATGGAACTCGATCCCGTCTTCTTGTCGCGGCTGCAGTTTGCGTTCGTCATCAGTTTTCACATCGTCTTCCCGGCGTTCACGATCGGATTGGGGGCGTGGCTGGCGACCATCGAGGGCGCGCGGCTGGTCACTGGCGATGCGGTTTATCGGCGCGTATTCGACTTCTGGCTCAAGATCTTCGCACTGTCTTTCGGTATGGGTGTCGTGACAGGCGTGGTGATGGCGTTCCAATTCGGCACCAATTGGGGCGTACTGGCCGAGAAGACGGGCTCGATCCAAGGTCCGCTGCTCGGCTATGAATCATTTACGGCATTCATGCTCGAAGCGAGTTTTTTCGGTGTCATGCTGCTCGGTCGCAATCGCGTGTCGCCGCGTTTCTACTTTTTCGCCTGCTGCATGGTCTCGCTCGGGACGATGTTTTCTTCGTTCTGGATTCTCGCGAACAACAGCTGGATGCAGGTCCCCGTCGGACATACGATCGTGGACGGCAAGATCATTCCCGCGGACTGGTGGGCAATCGTCACGGGGTCGGTCATGCGAGTGCGCTGGCCGCACATGCTGCTCGCGGCATTCTTGACCACCGGCATGTGTGTAGCCTCCACCGGCGCGTGGTACGTGCTGCGCAACATTCATCGTGCCGAGGCGCGCGTAATGTTGCATTGGGGTTTCGCGTTCGTCGCGGTGGTCATCCCGGTCCAGCTGTTTTTCGGCCACCTGACGGGGCTGTACGTGCTGCAGCACCAGCCGGCGAAGTTTGCGGCGATCGAGGCGCGCTGGAAGAACGAGCAGCCCGCGTCTGAAACACTCATCGGGATCCCGGATTCGAAGGCGGAGAAGAATCTGTTCGCCATTTCGATACCGAAGCTCGGCAGCATGATCGCATCGGGCAACTGGACGGCGCCCGAGGTGGGGCTGGAATCATTTCCGCGTGAGGACCGGCCGCCGGTCGTAATCCCATTCTTCGGTTTTCGTTTAATGGTTGGCATGGGATTGCTCATGCTGAGTATCTCGTGGCTTGGCAGTTTTCTGCGCGTTCGCGGCCGGCTCGAAACGACACGATGGTTTTTGTGGGGGACCTTTCTCGCATTTCCCAGTGGCTTCGTCGCTATCCTGACCGGTTGGTACACGGCGGAAGTGGGGCGCCAGCCCTGGGTCGTTTACGGCGTGCTGCGCACGAAAGATGCGGTGACTCCGTCGCTCACCGCCGGCGATGTGTTCTTTTCGCTCACCGGCTACATACTTGTGTATGCCGTATTGATCGCATTCGGGACGTACTACATCTACAAGCTGCTGCGCGAGGGCCCGACCGGGGCGGCGATACCGATTCCGGGCGCCACGCCCAACCGGCCCATGGCCTTCGCCGATGACGCTGCAAGCGCCACGGGCAGCAATTTATCGGGCTGTCGCTGAGCCATGGACGCAACCAACCTCGCCGTGTTCTGGGCCAGCGTCATCGCTGTGTCGATCCTGATCTACGTCATCCTGGACGGGTTCGATCTCGGTGTGGGGATCCTGTTCGATTTCACACGTGGTGAGACTAACCGGCTGCAGATGCTCAATACCATCGCGCCGTTCTGGGACGGCAACGAAACGTGGTTGGTGATCGTTGGTGCAAGTCTCTTTGCGGCGTTCCCCGCGGTCTACGCGGTGTTCCTCGGCGCGTTCTACATTCCCGTGCTGCTGATGCTTTTCGGCCTGATCTTCCGCGGCATCGCCTTCGAGTTTCGCCAGCGCACCGAGCACATGCACTGGCTTTGGGACCGGGGGTTTTCCATCGGATCCACCGTGGCCGCCTTCGTCCAGGGGGCGGCGATCGGCGCGATGATGAGAGGAATCCCCGTCGTCGACGGTCATTTCGCGGGGCATACATTCGATTGGATCCATCCGTTCCCGATCCTCACGGGAGTCGGGCTGGTACTCGGCTACGCGTTGCTTGGCGCCGGTTGGATCGTATTCAAGAGCGAAGGAGTGCTTCGGGATTGGGCCTACGCGCGAATACCGTGGCTCGTCATAGCAGTCTTCGTTGTCCTGGGCCTTGCGTTCACGGCTGCCGTGACACTCGATGCCGGCGCCATCGCGCAAAGCAACCTCCGGGCTCGGGGATGGGGTCTCGCGTTCCCGATCGTTGGTGTCGCTGCGCTAATCGGTGTCATTGTTGGCGCACGCGCGCGGCGCGACGCTATGCCGTTCTTTCTCACGACATTGTTCTTTGTCGCTTCTTACCTGACGCTCGGCGTGATGTTCTGGCCCTACATGGTCCCCTACTCGGTGACGGTGGCCAATGCCGCGGCGCCGGATGCGTCCCTAGGCTTCTTCTTCGTTGGCGGTGTGATCGTGCTGCCCATGATCCTGATTTATACGATGGGCGTCTATCGGGTGTTCCGTGGCAAACGTCACCGTGGCTACAGCTAAGCCTATGTCGGGTGAATCCCTCAGGGCATACGGCGCGGTAAGCCGCGAATACCGAGCCTAGCGTCTCAACGATTCCAGTTAGAGGTGCCAACGATGACTCCAGAAGCGGAGGCCAAAGAAACGTCGGGTGAAACCCCGCCGAACCTGCCGGTGATGAATACGCTGATGGCCGCGGACCGCACGTTGATGTCGTGGACCCGGACATCGCTTTCGTTGCTGAGTTTTGGTTTCACTATTTACAAGATTCTCGAGGGATTTCAGGATGCCGGAGGAAAGTTCGTCGTCAGGACGGACGTTCCGCGCAATGCGGGGCTTTTCCTGACCGCGATGGGAACACTCGCGATGGTGATGGGCACCATCGAGTATTGGCGAACGCTCAAGGTACTGCATCAGCAGCGAATATTCGGACGCCCGCGATCTCCTCTTATCATGGCGTTGATCATGTCGGTCGCGGGCATATTACTTTTCTTGAGCATCACAGCCAAAGTGCTGTGAAGGTGCCGATGGACACGGCCGAAGTTGGTCCGATAGGTTGACGGTGTCGGTGCTTGGACGAAGATCGATTGGAGTATTCGCAATGGACGACATGTGGACGCGCGTTGGCGAGCAACTGATGGCCGCGGTCCTCGCAGTTATTGCCGGACTCAAAGATGCGAGGATGGGCAAGCCGCCCTACTTCTGGTCCCTGATCAACGATGCTTCCCACCGCAAGGAGATGCTCGAGGACGGATGGAAGAGCGTCGGCAGGGTGTTCATATTGGCGCTGATCCTCGATGCGGTCTATCAGGGCATCGTGCTGCACTTTTTTTATGCGGGAGAGGCGATCATCGTCGCAATCATTCTGGCGATCGTGCCCTACCTAATTCTCCGGGGAATTGTCACGCGTCTTGCCCGCAAACGGCTGGGTCCGCCCGACGCGTCGGCCGCGGTTCCGCCGGACTCTGCCCGACGTTGAAACGCACGCCGCTATAAACAATACGGCGGCGCAGCGCGCGTCGCGAAGCGACCTGACGCCACACTACATGGCTTATTAAAACGAGGTGAACTGGGAGGTTTCGAACAGCATTGTTTCAAATATGTGCACCGGGTTGTTCGATCCACATAGTTCCGTTGGTGCATGCAAAGTAAAGAGGTAGAACCGTTTTT
>VBCY01000278.1 GCA_005882995.1 Betaproteobacteria bacterium | reverse complement strand
GCGCTGGAGGTAGAGTTCGTGGCCGCCTCTGGTAAGACTCAAGCGCTGCTCACGCTGCACCCTGATGACGTCCGCCCAGTCGGCGACCGTGATCTCATCGCGGTACGGTCGCTTGAAGGAACTGACGGCTAACCCCTCGCTCAACCGGACCGCTCGCCGGCGGCGCTCGCGCGCCGTCCGCTCGCGGCCGGTTAGCTTGGCTCGTTAGGCGGCATCAGGTGCTGAGGTAAGCATCGAGGTCCCTGTTCTCTCCCTGTAACGTCGACTTGCTTATGCTTCAATGCCTGATTTGCCAGCCGGCTAGCGATCCCCTCGGAGTGAGGCCGTGGTTCATGAAAACGGAGGAAGTCAATGACCGAGCTAATTATCGACGCGTGGATGCAGTTTCCCGATGAGAAGTTCCTGCACGATCCGATGTTCGAGTCCCTGCGGCGCTGGCCAACGAATTGGCGGACTCTGGCGGAACAGATCGGTGGCATCACTGCCGATGAGGCGCTTAACGAGCTCAGGCGGCAGGGTGCCAGCAAGGTGATTGCCAGCGCTTGGTGGGGCCCACGTGGGCCGATGATCACCAACGACGCGGTCGGCACCGTCGTTCGCAACCATCCGGACACCGTGATTGGAATTGCCTCCGTTGACCTGCTACGACCAATGGAGGCCGTCCGAGAGTTCAGGCGCGCGGTGAAGCAGTTGGGACTGAAAGGCCTCCGCGTCATTCCGTGGCTGTGGGGCTTGCCTCCGGACGATCGGCGCTATTACCCGCTGTATGCTGAATGCATCGACCTGAACGTTCCATTTTGCCTGCAGGTTGGGCATGCCGGCCCCATGTGCCCGTCCGAGCCGGGCCGGCCGATTCCCTACCTCGATCACGTCGCGCATGAGTTTCCTGAGCTCGTGATCTTGGGGGGACATATAGGCTTTCCTTGGGTAAGCGAGATGATCTCTCTGGCCATGAAGCATCCGAACATTTACATCGATACATCGGCCTACAAAGCCTCGCGTTTCCCTTCCGATTTTGTCGATTACATGCGAGGTCCCGGTCGCCGCAAAGTCTTATTCGGCACGAACTACCCCATGCTAACCATTAGCGAGTGCTTGACGGGCATCGATCAGTTGCGCCTCGATGCGGAGGCACGCTCCTTGTTTCTCGGTGGCAATGCCGCGCGCCTCTTCGGAATTGGCTGAACGCCGCAAGGATTGAGCGCAATGCCGCCTAACCACGCGTTCAACCGGACCCGGCGGTACGGGCCTCCTTTCCCGCGAGCTCGGTGGCGGCGGGCCGGTTAGCTTAGCCGTTAGGCGGCACGAGGGCGTAAGGAGTGCACCCGTATAACATGGGTCAACGAATGATGATGCGCGCCTACCGTCGGGCGCGGCAGATCTCGGAGAGACGTCACCCAGGTCGTAGAATATGATTGTCGATCTCTCGCATGTGTTCCATGAGGGAATGCCCGGCGTCCGCTTCAAGAGCGAAACTGGGGAGACGGTTGAGCTGACGGCACACATTCACCCGTACATGACCCATGCGCAGTCGTCGCGGCATTACGACGGCAAGGCTTCCTTCGAAATCTCTGACGTGGCGTTCCAAAGCTCCGTTGGCACGAAGATGGACGCTCCCCGCCACCGGTTTGAAGGCGCAGACGATATCGCCTCCATCGAGCTCCACCGCCTAGTGCTCGAAGGAGTCGTCATCGACGCCCGCCACGCTCGCGCCGCACAGCAGGTGGGTTGGACAGACCTGCCGTTCCCCACGCACGTCGCAGGTCGCGCGGTGCTGGTGAATTTCGGCTGGGATCGTCATTGGGGAACGGAGACATACCGATCACATCCCTATGTCTCACGTGAGGTGGTCACTAGGCTTTGCGAGGCGGGGATCGCTTTGTTCGGCGTGGACTGCTCCAACGTCGACTCGACGCAAGACGCGGAACGTCCGGCGCATACCTGTTTCCTGAGACAACGCATCCTGATCGTGGAGAACCTCACCGGACTGGCTCGTCTCCACGGCCAATCGTTCCGCTTTTTTTCCATACCGCTGAAGGCACAAGACGCAGCCGCTTTTCCGGTACGTGCCTTCGCAGAAGTGCGCGAATAGACACGCGGACAAACGCTCCCTTGTCCCGGACGCGACCTTCAAGCGCGGACATGGTCGAGTATGCGCCGGACGTGCCGCCTAACCACCCGCTCAACCGGACCGCTCGCCGGCGGCGCTGGCGCGCCGTCCGCTCGCGGCCGGTTAGCTTGGTTCGTTAGGCCTACTCCATATCCACCCATGCGCACACTCGTCATCCCTCCCGCCGCTCAGCGCGATGAAGACTCCGTTCAAATGCTTAGCGCGTGGATCGCGGAAAACGGGTTGCTCGCTAAACATTGGGATGTGGAGCACAGAAGGGAAGCCGGAAGCTGCCGCGTGGGGCATCCTTCTCGCTGACGTGATTCGCCATTTGGCTAACGCCATCCGTGAAGAGCACGGTGTAGAGCTCGATACCACCGTGCACAAGGTCGTCGAGTCACTTCTCTCCGAACTTGATCAACCCACGTCTGCCGCACATGGCAGCTTCAATCTTGGCCACTCGTAGGCCTAACCGCTCGCTCAACGCGGACGCTCCTCGGCGGCGCTTGCGCGCCGTCCGTCGTCGCGCCGGTTAGCTCTGTTCGTTAGGCATCAAACGGAGGGAAATGATGGTTTCGGCACTGTCCTACTTACGGTTGATCTCCGATTCTGCAGGCGAGTCGCATTTCGTACCGCTGAATATCGAGATGACCAGGCGCACGTTTGCGCCACCGGCGCCTTCGTTCGAAGTTTCCGAAATGGCACCGGCTGCTAAGGTCGGTTTCCTCCGAGTGCCAAAGGGCTGGATGGGTGAATTGCATCCTTCGCCAGTCCGAATGTGGGTTTTCTTTCTGAGCGGAGCGATGGAGTTCGAAGCGAGCGACGGCGAGATTCGCCCTGGAGTGCCGGGGCAAGCGATCCTGCTAGAGGACACCACGGGAAAGGGCCACTTGAGTCGTGTCACTGGCAATGCAGATGCAATTCTCGCTTTGGTACAAGTTTGATGCCTAACCCCCGCTCAACCGGACCGCTCGCCGGCGGCGCTGGCGCCGTCCGCTCGCGGCCGGTTAGCTTGGTTCGTT
>VBCY01000281.1 GCA_005882995.1 Betaproteobacteria bacterium | reverse complement strand
CGCTCGAAGTCCTCCAGCAGGTCCCCGATGCCTGGGAGGAAGATCATGAGCTCGGAGGCGCGTTTATCGCCGCAGCTAAAAGGTCGCAAGGCGAGTGGCGCAGTTGCCGGGAACAGACCTTTCAATGCGGGATAGCGGCGCACGACGCCACAGAGCACCGTCCGCCTTAACCTGCGAAGCCGATAAGAATAGACTGGTTTCATGTCGATCGGCTGTCACCGGCCGATAGGTGAGCCAGAGATTAGTTTGCGATATCGCGTCAAGCTCAGGGCAGACCGATCAGCTCTCTCGGTAAGGTCTACAACGAATGCCAGGAGACGCGCTTGCTCATGGCATGCGAGCGTATAAAGTCCCGGACTGTAACGTAAGGCGCTTGCGGAAGCCCGACATCGATGTTGCCGAAGCAGCGTTCAAGATCGCGGCTGTAGTTCACGAACGTGGCGAAGTCCTGAGGATAGGCATTCGTATCCACGCCGACATAAAAGCCTCGCTTGCGCGCTCTCGACAGGCACTGCTGCCATTCCTCTATCGTCGCAAGCCCGATGGAGCGCACGCCGTGAGAGAACAGCATAAGCGCGATATCATCAAAGACAGGATGCTCATCCATAAATTGGGTTAGAGACTGCAGGGATGGCAGCATGTTGAAGAACATCCAGAATGGCACCAGCCCGGCCCGCCATACAAGATGGGGATCCATGAGTATGAAGGATTCCACCAGAAGGCGATTCGCCTCGATTCCGTGCTCGCTATACCACTTCGCATGAAAGTCGGCGACTAGCGGGCTCAAGTCCTCCGGATTAGAAAACGACAGTCTTTCGACGCGATAACCATTGCGGGCCGCGTAGTCCTTGATTTGGATCTCAAGCGCCGTCTCGAATCCCCATTCCGCCTCCGGACGCAGACCATCGGGCTTCGGCGCCGTCCAGCGCCGGACCGTAGCGTGCGTTTGCTCGAGAAAGGCGGCCACCCGCGGTCCGCCATTCAAGTATTCCTCCGCAGTCGGTCCGCCGAGCGCCCCCATCTGAAAGATGTAACGATCGGCCAGCTGAGTCGTCGGCCATTGCAGTGCGCAATCGACTATACAGATCGTTGCCCCAGGCTCAAGACACTCCTGCATGAAAGCCATATAAGCGTCCGCCAGCCGCAGATACTTCAAACGAAAATACGACATGAGCTGCACCATAAGACGGTCCTGACTTGGATCATGCATGTGATGCAATTGCACGTCGGAATGCGCTGCAAGAAAGCGCAGAGCCAGAGGGCGCATTCGCGCGAGCTCGGTTGCGACATCGTTCGGATCGAGACGGCGGTGACCGACCGGCATGAGATAGGTTTGCGGCAACCACGGAATACCGCATGCGGCACACAGATGCATGAGTGCGCCGTTGGATGATCCGATCATGATGGCGGGATACCGCTTTTTGGGATAATGCCCGCATAGCCAGCGCGCGACGCCGGCAGGATCGGTGCGCGGCCCAACGATCCGCCGTTGCGGGACGGCTTCGGTCCAGCCGCTCACCGTGTAGACCGCGTTGCGCACGATTTCCGGCATTCGATTGACGAGCCAGCCGACGCCGCTCATGAACGGGATAGCCCATTTTGGAAACGAGCCAAGCGCGATGAAGTTCTCGCCCCGGCAATGGCTCGCAAGGGCGCGCAGCATCGCTGTCGCGGAATCGAAATTCGCGATCTTCGGTTTCATGCGCGCGCTGGAGGTGAAGTGCAAAGTATGGCATGTTGCCGTTATCGTCACACCTCGTTCGGCCCGGCCGGTATTGCCAACGGCTCCCGGTCGATCACGCTACGCCACGCATTCGTGGCGCACCTCGGCAGAAGGGCAGCACACGAGCTTGCACTATGTGCCACCCGATGTTGACTGCGCCCGACAACGATCGGACAATGTAAATAAGCGACCCGGCGGGGACAGCGCGTCGCTGCCGTAGTGTCCAACAATTCAACCGAGGCGTGCGATCGACTGGTGGCATGGTGTGGGTGGCTAATTGATGCTCAAGCGGCGATCGGAATCTGAAACAGCCTCGGGATTCGGGTCTCGCCTAGTGTCGCGTTCCGTTGATAACTTTGCAGAGGCGTTCAAGTTTTGCGAGGATTGAATCGGCGGTCGCCGCCCACTTGAAGAGTTTGGGATGTTAGTTGTAGTTGTCGACGAAGGTGTTGATCTGGCGTTTGAGATCGCTGACTGATTGAACGGAACCGCGGCGGATCGATTGGTTGGTAATTAACGCGGACCAGCGCTCGACCTGGTTGAGCCACGAGCTGTAGGCCGGGGTGAAATGCAGATGGAAGCGTCGGCGTCGCGCCAGCCACGAGCGGACCGGTGGATGCTTACGGGTTGCGTAGTTATCGCAGATCAGATGCACGTCGAGCGCGGGAGACACGTTGGCCTTGCTTTCCACTGCGGCGAGTGCGCCACTGCAGCGTCCGGGTAAACCACAGATTACAGCGCCGTGTCATGCAAACGACGGCGATGCCTCGCAAAGCTTCATCGACGTTGGCTTTGCCAACAACTAACTTAAATCTTGGTCGATGTGACGCTCGAACGAGAGCCATGCACGGGTCAATCCGTCACGGAGTTCCGATTGACTTAT
>VBCY01000277.1 GCA_005882995.1 Betaproteobacteria bacterium | reverse complement strand
GGCTGCTGTGCGAGCAACTGGGTTACAACATGCTCTATCGCTGGTTCGTCAGTCTGAGCAATGGACGACGCAGCGTGGGACCACAGCACCTACACCAAGAACCGCGATCGACTCATTGCGCATGAGGTGGTGCGCGCGCTGTTCGAGCGGGTGATGATCGAGACACTGTTTGGCGACAGTAAGCAGCACGGCGGCACCATCCGCCAGGTCAAGCTACGCGGTCGAGTGCGGAGCGTTCCCGCTTTACTTTACGAGGTCGAGAACAGACGAATCTACACGCTCTACTACCCGTCAAAGCTGCGTCCGGTGAGGGATTACGTCGCGCTGCAAGGCCGATACTAACGTCGAAGCGCTGCAAGCCGAGGTCGATGAGGCGTGGGCGAGGCTCCTGCAGCGGGTGGACAGGGGAACGGACGCGCCGGGACGCTCACCAGTTGTCCTGGTTCCCGAGCGTGACGGTCTCGTCGCTGAGCAAGCGGTTCGTGACCAACGGCCGGCCCTTGAATAGGACTTCTCGCGCAATGATCGCCGACTGCTCCACGAACAGCCGTGTGAGCTCCGTGTCCGAAGCGCGCGAACGTGGCTGCAGGTCCTCGAGGCCCGGCGCGAAGCGAAGCGCGAACGATCCGGGCGCCACCGATACGCCAGGCTCGGCCTCCCACGACCGCTTGCCCGCGTTGAGCAAAAAGTGACCGTGGCCAAAGTCTGTGCGGCCCGTGCCATCCCTGCCGACGGCGAGCGCCGTCCGCCCGACTGCGCGAAGAGGCTCCGCGAACGACAGGCGCCGCAACTCGCCCGGCGCGAGCCGCTGTATCGCGACGACGCCGTCCGCCGCGCGAACATCCTTCAATGGTCGTTTGTGTTGACCAGTACTAACTCATTGCCGCGCGACGCCAGGAACACGCCCTGCATCAGTCGCAGTCGGTCAAGCAGCCGCGTGGCGGTGTCCGTCCACACGCGTTCGCGTGCGGCGAGCCGCTCCGCGCCCGCCGCGAACGCGGGCAGCACGTGGCCGGTGGACTTGTCGGCGTAGCGGCACATGTACTGGTAGAGCACGCACACGCCCCACTCGCGCTCGAGGTCATCCAGTGCCTCTACACTCGTCGCTTCGCGAAAGCTGCGTTTGGTGGCGCTGAACCAGCCGGGAACGAGCGGCTTTTCGCGTTCAAAGTAGGGCATGGACGGATTAGCAGCGAGCGTGTTGATGCGGCGCGTGCGCAGCAACCGGATGTAGAGTAATCGCTGCCGGCAGAGATCTCCCCAGAAATACGGGCTCGCCGGATTTTCACCCGAGCAATGGTGACCCCGGGCATAAAGGCGCAGCGCTAGAGCGAGTGGGCCGCGCGCCACCACCTTCTCTTGCCAGTACGGATTGTCAGCATTCTTCGCGTGGCAGATGTATGTGCTGGCCGGCGGGAAGTTCGCGTCCATCACCGCAAACGCACGCTGGATCAGTTCGCGGCGATTGTTGCCTGCGGTCGCCCCATGCAATGCGATCTCCACGCCGCGCGAGGCGAGCGTACGGCAGTAGTTCAGGTACGCCGGGTCCGCGAGCGTTACGCCGTGCGTGATCGAGGTCGGCAAGGCCGGGATGCCGGACGGTTCCTCGGGCGGGAACACCCACACCGTTTTCGTAGCGCGCAGGCCGAGCGAATCCATGAAGTCGTACACGATCCGGATGGACTCGAGATCCGCTGCGTCGGTGTCGTCGGTGATGCAGAAGCCACCTCGGTACGGATGCGGCGCCCAGCGTAGCTCAGCGTTCGACACGGCGAGTCCCGCCCGCCATCAGGATGCCCGCGTACCCGCGCAGGCCGGGCATGCGTTCGCCGACGGCGTCCAGTATACGGAACGCCGGCAGCAGCGAGTCGGGAACGCGCTTGCTAGTAAACAGCATTGGACGCACGTCGACATTTGTGAAGCCCGCTTGCGCAAACAGCGCGCGCACCTCGTGGTCTTGAAAGAGCCGGTCGTGAATGTGCGTTTCGACCCCTGCCGCCTTCTTAATGGGCCCGTACCAAGGACAATTCGCGTTTGGGAAATCGATCGCCACTCCCCCGCCGGGGCGCAGGACGCGGTACATCTCCCGCATCGTAACGTCGGGACGCGGACAAAACCGCACGGTGGAGAAGCTGAACACAGCGTCAAATGACGCGTCGACCAGCGCGGAAAGCGCTTCAGCATCCCCCACCTCGAATGCGACGTTTGTCACGTTCCACGCGACGGCGCGGCGGCGCGCGAGATTGATGCTCTCGGGCGAGAGGTCCACCGCCGTGACGTGTGCGAAGTGGTTCGCTAGCAGGAAGGTCTGGTGCCCGAAACTGCAGCCCACCTCGAGCACGCGGCCCGCGCGCGGAGCGTTGGTCAACTTGAGCGCCATCTCCACCTTGCGATCGAGGAAGTAGTGTGACGCGCGGCTCTCAGGCACACGCGGACTTCCTCCCGCGCGCAGCCATTGTTCGTCGTCCCGCTCGGCCGCCTCTTGGGCGTAGAACGAACGCATCCGCTGCTTGTGTTCGTGCGAGCTCACAGGTTTCTCCTCGCGTGGGCTATTCGTAGCCGCCTCCGGAAACGTCCAGATTCGAGACCTCCGGTCCTCAGACGCCTCCCAAGATGCTTGCTGAAACATCCATACATCGTCAGATCCGACCGTACAGAAGGGTCTCCGTTCTTCGTTATTCGCAGAAGGGCGTCTTGGGCCTATGCAACCGCGGTCCGCGTATCCATGGTAGCTGGGCTCGATCCGCCTATCCAGTATGGGTAGCTTGTCATGCGACAGCGTAGTTTATCGTCCTCACATTGTGCAGGGAGCTTGCATCCCTGGTTGCCCATCGCGGGCGACGAAGGCAAGCACTTGTGCTGGCCGCGTTGCAACAAGGCGAGTATCCATAGGACTAGTCTTCGGACCGTAGAGCACGAGGCCAACCTGTATTGCTTCGTGCGCGCCGTCAAGGCGTGGCGGGTGAGAAAGGCGCAGTGAGTCTTTGACACTGCGCAGGCGTCGCAAGACGCTGGAGAGTAGTCATGGCCGTTCCCAAGACGGTCGGAAAGAAGTTTCGCCGTCCTTCAACGATCCGGCGTCGGGTCTGGGCAAAGCGTACTTGCGGCTGCTGGTCGATGAAATCAAACTCGACGGCAACGAGATGATCGTTCGGGGCAGTCACCGCAGGGTAGCGGACGTCATCGGCTTCATGCAAAAAAGAAAGCTGGGTGAAATGCCCAGCTTCGTTAATGACTGGCGCGCCGGTCAGGAAAGGAACCCGTCGTTCAGGCGTTGGCGATCGAAAGCTCCGGCTTGGGCTTGTCGAAGAACTGCTCATCTTCCGTCGAGCCTTTAAGGGCGGTGGTTGACGNTTCCGACCTCCCGCTGGTGCTTGACCGCGGTGAAACCCTTTTCGACCGCTGCGAACTCCGCCTGCTGCAGTTCGACAAAGGCCGTCATGTTGTTGCGCGCGTAGCCGTGCGCCAGGTTGAACATCGAATAATTGAGGCTGTGGAAACCGGCCAGCGTGATGAACTGGAACTTGTAGCCCATCGCCGCGAGCTCGCGCTGGAATCGAGCGATGGTCGAATCGTCGAGATTCTTTTTCCAGTTAAACGACGGCGAACAGTTGTAGGCAAGCATTTTGCCTGGATACTTTGCGTGGATGGCGTCGGCGAAGGCCTTTGCGAATTCGAGATCCGGCTTGCCCGTCTCGCACCACAGCAGATCCGCGTAGGGAGCATAGGCGAGTCCGCGCGACGCTGCCTGCTCCAGCCCGCTGCGAGTGCGGTAAAAGCCTTCGACGGTGCGTTCGCCAGTGCAGAAAGAGCGGTCGTTGTCGTCGACGTCCGAAGTAACCAAGTCGGCGGCTTCGGCATCGGTGCGCGCCAGAATGAGCGTCGGCACGCCCATAGTGTCCGCCGCGAGCCGCGCAGCGACCAATTTCTCGACGGCTTCACGGGTGGGGACCAGAACCTTGCCGCCCATGTGCCCGCATTTCTTCACCGATGCGAGCTGATCCTCGAAATGCACGCCTGCTGCGCCTGCTTCGATCATCGCCTTCATCAATTCGAAGGCATTGAGCACGCCGCCGAAGCCCGCTTCCGCGTCGGCGACGATGGGAGCGAAATAGTCGATGTCGCTGCGTCCTTCCATGTGCTGAATCTGGTCAGCGCGCGCGAAGGCGTTGTTGATTCGCTTGACCACTGCAGGCACGGAGTTGACCGGGTACAACGATTGGTCGGGATACATCTCGCCCGCGATGTTGGCGTCCGCGGCGACTTGCCATCCCGACAAATAAACCGCCTTGAGGCCGGCCTTGACCTGCTGCAGCGCCTGATTGCCGGACATCGCGCCGAGCGTGTTGATAAACGGCTCGTCGTTGATCAGCTTCCAGAGTTTCTCGGCGCCGCGCCGGGCGAGCGTGTGCTCGATGTGGACCGAGCCTCTCAGTCGCACCACTTCTTCCGCGCCGTACCCTCGCTTGATACCTTTCCAGCGCGGATTCTCCGCCCAATCCTTTTTGAGCCTCGCCGTTTCCAGGTCGTAGTTCATCTTCATCGCTGCTCCCATCGTCTTCGTCATGGCCAACCAGCAACGCGCGAAAATCGCGCGAGCCGGAACCGGTTCAGCGGCGTCGAAGCTGCATCCAAGCTGCAGCGGCAACACCACAGTGCAAGTTGCTCGTGAGCCCAGTCGCGAGCGTCTCGCTGCACGGACCGGCGAAGATCGTTCGGCCGGTCGGGCGGGCGTGGATGGGGATATTCAGCGACCCAAGCCCAGCATACATCTCACCCTCGAGGTCTTGGGCAAGACGCGCGTGTCAGTGGGACCTTAGCAAAGACATCGCTGGGGCACAATAGGATTTTTCGCATTGCAATATCGGAATATCTCCTACAAATCAGGATGTTAAAAATGGTTTCCACATCTTGGAAGCGAAGGCGGGGAATTTGCCCTGTTTGTTATTGCATTGCATGGATTACAAGGGTCCGCAAAACGCTGATGGAACGCAACCCACTGTCCACGTTGAAAATATTATCCATGGTCGGCTCCGAGACGCTCGCAATAGCGCCACCACATCTTGGAAACGAATTCCGAGTCTCTGTGATCATCAGGCAATCGCTTTTTCAAAGATGGGCGCTTCATCGCTGCCGGATGCGCCTCGTCGGCATAAGCCGCTCCGATCAGCGGCTGTGCGAAAATTCCAATTTTCGCCGCAGGACCACGCCGGAGGCCAACTCCGTTGCGGGACGAAACAAGCCATAGGAGATTCACTGTGTATCGAGTTCTATTTTCGGCATTTCTCGCGTTCGCCTTGATCTCACCGGTCAGCGCAGAAACGAGGCAGCGCATCGACAAAGCGGCCGATTTGCCGCGCTTTACCTATAAGTTGGATGACAGCGTCGAGCAAGTCGTCCGCGATGATGCCAAGTTCGCCAAAGTGGCCGAGCAGATTCGGCGTGACATCGACAGTGTCCTTGGCAAGTACGAGATCACCGACAAGGCCGCCGAGCGTGGCTTGCGCGCAACGCTGGTTCAGCTCGACATGCTGGAGGGCCGTGACGAGGCGGCGCTCGCGGGTATCGCGCGCGTACAGGCGCTGCAGGAAAAACCTGCGGACAAGCTGCTTTCCGGGATGAGCCAGCGCGCCATCATCTCGAGCGAACGCAAAGCTGGAAACCGGAGCTCCGACGCGTATCGAAGCGAGGTCGGCCGCAGCATCGCAGCCAATCTCCAACCGCTGGCCTATGACGTCATCGCCAACGACATCAAGGAAGCGAAGGCCCGCACCGAAATTCTGGGCGAAGGCCGGGTCATCGGCTCGCTCCGCGAATACCTGCAGCCGACCGTGGACAAGAACGGCGCATTGTCGTCAGACCTGGCTCCGAACCTGGTCGCCGCGAAATACGTTCTCACCTTCGCATTGCCGCTCAAGCAGACCCTGGTCGATACCTACAGCACTTACCTGGCGGCGCATAAAGTCGACAAACCGGACATCTGGGCGGCGCGTGCCGCCGAACTCGGTGCCGGACGCGGCTATAAGCCCGTCGTGATCGGCATCTGGGACAGCGGGGTCGATACGCGTCTGTTCGGGAACAATGTCGTAAAGGATGCCGGCCAGGCTGCAGTCATCGCATTCGATCGCTTTTCCAATCCGGCCACGGGTGAACTGGCGCCAATTCCGGCGGCATTGCGCGATCGCATTCCGGATCTCAAATCGAAGCTCAAAGGCTTCTCCGACTTGCAGTCGAACATCGACAGCCCCGAGGCGTCGGAACTGAAGCAGTACCTCTCCACCCTCAAGCCTGAGCAGTACAAGGCCGCGATCGAAGAGCTTCGGCTGGCCGGGAACTGGATGCACGGTACCCATGTCGCCGGCATCGCGCTCTCCGGCAATCCCTACGCGAAAGTCGTTGTCGGCCGCATCGAGTTCGATTGGCACCTCCTGCCTGACCCGTGTCCAAGCAAGGAGCTTGCCGAGCGTGCGGCGCGTAGCTCCCAAGCCTACGTCGATTTCTTCCGCAAGAACGCTGTGCGCGTAGTCAATATGAGCTGGGGCGGCAGTGTCAAAGGTGAAGAACAGGGACTCGAGCTGTGCAACATCGGCAAGACTCCAGACGAGCGTAAGGCGCTGGCACGCGAATACTTCGACATCGAGAAAAACGCGCTTGCGAAAGCGTTCGCCAGCGCGCCGGAAATTCTGTTCGTCACCTCCGCAGGCAACAGCAACAGCGACGCCTCGTTCGACGAGAGCATTCCCTCCAACATCGCGCTGCCCAATCTTGTTACCGTGGGCGCGGTCGACAAGGCCGGTGACGAGGCGAGCTTCACCAGCTACGGTCCGACGGTCGTCGTGCATGCCAACGGCTACCAGGTCGATAGCGTGATCCCCGGCGGCGAGAAGCTCGCCGAGTCGGGAACTTCGATGGCGGCGCCGCAACTGACCAACCTCGCCGCCAAGATCCTGGCGATCAATCCGAAGCTGACGCCTCCGGAAGTGATCGCGATCATTCGCGACACCGCCGATAAAACCTCCGACGGTCGACGCACGCTGATCAATCCAAAGAAGGCGCTGGCCGCCGCCGAGGCGAAGCAGGCGGCTCAGGCCAAAGCGTCCTGAAGCCGCTTCAGCTCGCTTGGTGCAACGTCTTTAGCCCAGCGTGTCCGCCCAGATGTTGCGCGCCCACGCGTCCGCGTAGGCGCCTTCCTGTTCGGTTGGCGTGCTCGACAGTCCACCGCTGCCGGGAACGGTGACCATGGTTTTTTGCTCGACGTCGTAAGCATGGACCGAAGTCACGTGAGCCGCTTCTTTGTCGCTGATGTAGCTGTAGCAGGCATTGGCGAATACGGGTTGCGGATTGACTTCGCCTCCCATCAATAGCGCTACAACCGCTGCGGCGCAGACCTTGGCTTGCTGGTTCGCCATGTGCGCCGATTTGGGCATCAGCGGGGCGATCTGGATCGCATCGCCGAGGATGTGGATGTTTTTCTGCGCTGTCGATTCATAAGTCAGAAAATCGACCTGGCAGAAGCGCGCATTGGCATTCGCCATCCCCAGCTGGCGGGCAATCGCGCCCGCATATTGCGGTGGAATGACGTTGAGCACGTCCGCCCTCACGTCCTCGAAGTCGAGCTTCGCAGTGAGAGTCGCTAAGTCGACGTCGACCAGAGAGCTGTTGGGCCGGTACTCGACATAGCCCTTGTAGCGACCGTTCCAAGCGGCGGTGAAAAGAGCTTTTTTCGATTGCACCTCCTCGTTCGCGTCCAGAACAAGCACCTTGGACTTCTTTTTGTGCGCAGAAAAATAAAGCGATGCCTGGCACGCACGCTCATAAGGAGCCGGCGGACAGCGGAACGGCGCCTTGGGAACGTGGATTGCGAACAGTCCGCCGTCGGGCATCGCTTCGAGCTGCCGGCGCAAGGCAAGCGTTTGTACGCCAGCCTTCCATGCGTGCAGCACCTTCTCACGCGCCGCTGCACTATTGAGCGACGGAATCTCCTCCCACATGAAATCGACGCCCGGCGAGAGGATGAGGCGGTCGTAGGGTAGCGTCGCGCCACTCGCGAGGCGCACCGTGCGCGCAACAGGGTCGATGGCGGTCGCGTCATCGCGAATGCGCCTTAAGCCCCAGCGATCCATTCCGCCGTACGAGACCGTGATGTCGGCGAGACTGCGGCTACCGCCGATGACCAGGTTGGAAACAGGGCAGGAAACAAACTCGGCTTCGCGCTCGACGAGCACGACATCGATTTTTCCGGCGCTCCACATGCGAACGTACTTGGCCGCCGTTGCGCCCCCATAACCAGCGCCGACGACGACAAGCTTGGGTGCAACGGGCTGCGCCCTGGCGCCGGCGCTCAACGCTGCTGCAAGCGACGCGCCTCCCGCCTTGATGAATTGCCGCCGGGTGTAGTACATGGACGACGCGGCTCCGTTTCTCCTCAGTCGGGACGCTGCGCCGCGAAGTACGCCGCCGCCGCCTCGAGCTGCGCATCGGTGTAGCCCTTGGCGATCTGCTGCATGATGGTCGATGGCCGAGTGCCGTCACGAAATTCCTGGATCTGCTTGACGATAGTGGCCTTGTCGCGACCTGCGAGGCTTGGCAGGCCGCCGCGGCTTCTGCCGGCTGTGCCGTGGCAGGCCGCGCAATTGGCCGCGATGTCGCGGCCGAGATTGGATTCAGCGGCGAGCACTGTCTCGCTTGCCGCGATTGCGATCGCGGCGACGAGCAATGTGTCGATCCTCAGCAGAGCCTTCGTGTCCAAGTGCACATTCTAGTATTAGTGAATCATCATCTGAAGTGGCCAATGAAAACGGGAGCCCGCGGGCTCCCGTCTTGCGATGACGTTCGAAGGCTTAAGCGACGGGCTCCGCCTCCCGGGTCTCGTCGAATTCGAGCCGGATCTTGTCGTTGCTGTCCAAGTCGATGGTCACCCTGCCACCGTTGACCAGTCGACCGAACAAGAGCTCGTCGGCAAGCGCTTTGCGGATCGTGTCCTGAATGAGCCTCGCCATCGGCCGCGCGCCCATCTGCGGATCGAAGCCCTTTTTGGCGAGATATTCCTTGAGCGCCTGAGTGAACGAGGGCTCCACCTTCTTTTCGTGGAGCTGGCCCTCCAGCTCGAGCAGAAACTTGTCGACAACGCGCAGGATGACGTCGTGATCGAGCGATGCGAACGAAATCGTCGCGTCCAGCCGGTTTCGAAACTCCGGAGTGAAGATGCGCTTGATCGACTCCATCTCGTCGCCTGCCTGCTTATGATCGGTGAAGCCGATCGAGCTCTTCGCCAGCATGTCGGCTCCCGCATTGGTCGTCATGATGACGATGACGTTGCGGAAGTCAGCCTTGCGGCCGTTGTTGTCGGTGAGCGTTCCGTGGTCCATCACCTGCAGCAGGATGTTGAAGATATCCGGATGCGCCTTTTCGATCTCGTCGAGCAAAAGCACGCTGTACGGATGCTTGGTGATAGCTTCGGTGAGCTGGCCACCCTGATCAAAGCCGATATAGCCGGGCGGCGCGCCGATCAGCCGCGACACCGCGTGACGCTCCATGTATTCCGACATGTCGAAGCGGGTGAGCTCGACGCCCATGCAAAAAGCAAGCTGCCGTGCGACCTCGGTCTTGCCGACGCCGGTCGGACCGGAGAACAGGAAGTTGCCGATCGGTTTGCGCGGATTGCCCAGCCCCGAGCGCGCCATGCGAATCGCTCCTACCAGCGCGTCAATAGCCAGGTTCTGGCCGAACACCACGTTCTTCAGATCCCGATCCAGCGTCCTGAGCGCGTTACGGTCATCGCTGCTGACACTCTTCGCTGGAATGCGCGCGATCTTGGCGACGATCTCCTCGATCTCGGTCTTGCTGATCACCTTCTTCTGCCGCGACTTGGGCAGAATTTTCTGCGCCGCGCCAGCTTCGTCGATGACGTCGATGGCCTTGTCCGGCAGATGCCTGTCGTTGATGAATCGCGCGGAGAGCTCCGCCGCAGTTGTCAGCGCGGCCGGCGCGTACTTCACGCCGTGGTGCTGCTCGAAGCGCGTCTTGAGACCCTTGAGAATCTCAATCGTTTCGGCGATGGACGGCTCCGGGATGTCGATCTTCTGAAAGCGCCGCGACAGCGCGTGATCTTTTTCGAAGATGACCCGATATTCGTTGTAGGTTGTCGCCCCGATGCACTTGAGCGCACCACTGTTGAGCGCCGGCTTGAGCAGATTCGACGCGTCGAGCGTACCGCCTGACGCGGCGCCTGCGCCGATGATGGTGTGAATCTCGTCGATGAACAGGATGGTTTTAGGATTCTCGGTGAGTTGCTTCAGCACCGCTTTGAGTCGCTGTTCAAAATCGCCCCGGTACTTGGTGCCGGCCAGCAGCGCGCCCATGTCGAGCGAGTACACGGTGAATTCCTTGAGCATCTCGGGGACATTGCCCTCGTTGATGCGGCGCGCGAGCCCTTCGGCGATCGCGGTCTTGCCCACGCCTGCCTCTCCGACCAGCAGCGGATTGTTCTTGCGGCGACGGCACAGCACCTGGATCACGCGTTCGAGCTCGAGCTCGCGGCCGATCAACGGATCGATCTTGCCGGTCTTGGCGAGGTGATTGAGATCCAGGGTGTAGGCATCGAGCGCGCCGGCGGGCTGCTGTTCGCCATCGCTGTCCTCCTTCGACGATTCTGCCTTGTCGTGCTTCTGCGGTTCTTTTTTGGTAATGCCGTGAGCGATGTAGTTCACAACGTCAAGACGTGTCACGCCGCGCTGATTCAGAAAATAAACGGCGTGCGATTCCTTCTCGCCGAAGATGGCGACCAGCACGTTGGCGCCGGTGACTTCCTTCTTGCCCGACGACTGTACGTGCAGAATCGCTCGCTGGATGACGCGCTGGAAGCCTTGCGTCGGCTGAGTATCCGCATCGGAGTGAGGCGAGAGGCGCGGAGTGTGCTCGTTGATGAAGTCGGTCAGCACACCGCGTAACTCGTCCAGGTCGACTCCGCATGCCTTCATCACTTCAGCCGCGGATGGATTGTCGAGCATCGCCAACAACAAGTGCTCGACAGTAATGAACTCGTGTTGCTTTTGCCGGGCCTCGACAAAAGCCATGTGGAGGGAGACTTCCAGTTCCTGCGCAATCATGATTCGTCCCGGCTTCAAGCGCAGCGGCGTCGCCACGGCGGCGCGCCTGCTGCATCAAACCCTCAAGTTTCCTCCATCGTACACTGCAACGGGTGCTGATGCCTGCGGGCGATGTTCAGCACCTGATCGACCTTAGCTGCGGCCACTTCGCGAGTATAGGTCCCACAAACACCCATGCCTTCGCGGTGAACCTGCAACATCACCTGGGTCGCTTTTTCTCGGCTCATTGCAAACACAGTCTGCAACACCACGACGACAAAGTCCATCGGTGTGTAGTCGTCGTTGAGCAGGATGACCTTATATAGCGGCGGGGGTTTGAGCCGGGTCTTTTCGACCTCGAGAACGTTGCCTTCCTGCTGCTGGTGAATCGCCATGGCCCTTGCCGGCAGAACCTCCCTCTAGATGGGTCTATGTTTGATGATTGCAACAGATTTATCAAGTGGAGCCGCGTTTTCGCGCGTGGCTCTTGACTTGGCCGGGACTAGGCGCGTAAAAAACTAACGTTTGGCTCCAACAATGTCTGCTGTCCCGGTGCGCCGTTGCCTGCCGTTGCGCTGGCCGTTGGTAGTATTTGCTGTCCAAACACCATCTCTATATCAATTGGAGGGAAGCAGCTATATGGCAACCGGAACAGTCAAGTGGTTCAATGACGCCAAGGGTTATGGGTTCGTTACGCCCGATGACGGCGGAGAAGACCTATTTGCACATTTTTCGGCAATTCAGATGAACGGCTTCAAGACGCTGAAGGAAGGCCAGAAGGTGAGCTTCGAGGTCACTCAGGGACCCAAGGGGAAGCAAGCCTCAAATATCCAGGCCGCATAAATTTACACCCGCTCGAAAAGTTAGAGGCAAGAAACCCGCCGTGAGGCGGGTTTCTGTTTTTGGACTGGTCGTCCCGGCGAAGGCCGGGACCCAATGTCGTTCTTGCTGCGGCGCGCTCGCCCGGGATGACGCACATGTGTCGTCCCGGCGAAGGCCGGGACCCAATGTCGTTCTTG
>VBCY01000276.1 GCA_005882995.1 Betaproteobacteria bacterium | reverse complement strand
CCAGATCCTCGATCTTCACGACATCGGCGCCCAGATCTGCGAGATGCAGCGTGCAAACCGAGCCCGGCAGAAGCCGTGTGAGGTCGAGGACTCGCACTCCAGCCAACGGTGAGCTCAAGGCGTTCTCTTAAACTGGATGCGGGCCGTGACGCTGCCGTGATTCCCTGCAACGATTCTCCGCTGTCCTGCGGCGGTCACTTCTTGCGCGGGGGAAGCGATTTCCCGCGCAATGTCGCCGTTTGTCTTGCGCGAAAGTCAGCGAGTTTTTTTTCGAGTCGTGGGTCGCCACGCGCGAGCATGGCAACGGCGAAAAGCGCCGCGTTTGCGGCGCCGGCCTCACCGATAGCGAATGTGGCCACCGGAACCCCGCGCGGCATTTGGACCGTCGAAAACAGCGAGTCCTCGCCGCGCAGATACTTCGAAGGCACGGGAACTCCCAGCACCGGCAGCATCGTCTTGGCGGCGATCACGCCGGCGAGATGGGCCGCGTGAGCGGAGAGCACTTTGGCCTCGTGGGTCACGCCGAAGGCGGTGAGCTGCTCCGCAGCGTGCTGCATGATGTCCCAGTCGCTGTCGCTACCCATTACGATACCGACTTGGGGGCCCGATTCGACTCGAGGCATGACGGTCCTTACCGCGAGAAACAACCGGTGATTTTACCATCGAGACTACTAGAGCCTCCTTGCGCTTTAGTCACGCAGCTGCAAGACAAAGAGGTGTCCCACGAATGAGCGATAATATCGCGATGCGGATATTGCTCTCCTCGGACGCTGTCGTGCGAACTGCGCTGCTTCTCGCGGCGCTGGCAGCCACGCCTGCGCTGTCGCAGCCGGTCGATGGCGACTTCCTCGCCGCGCGTGATGCTTTCCGCGCAGGAGACTCCGCTCGTCTCGAGCGTGTCGCACCGCGGCTCAAGGGTTATCTGCTCGAACCCTACGTCAGTTATTGGCAGATCCGTCTCAAGCTCGATGATGCCGATCCCGAACGCGTACGCGCTTTCCTGACGCGCTACGACGGCATGCCGCTCGCCGATCGGCTGCGCAGTGAATGGATGAAATCGCTGGGCAAACGCGAGCAGTGGTCTCTGTTCGCCGCCGAATATCCCAGGCGCGCCGGTGACGATACCGAGCTCGATTGCTACGCACTGCAATGGAGGCGCGCGCGCGAAGGCGATGCGGTGCTCGACGAAGCGATGCCTTACTGGGCGAGCGGCCAGGATCAGCCCGAATCCTGCCAGGCGTTGTTCACCGCGATGCTGGGAACGGGGAGACTGACGCCTCAGGACATCTGGACCCGATTCCGCCTGGCGCATGAAGCGGGCAACTATCGCCTTGCCGTCAGGCTGCTGGCGGAGCTCCCTGCGGTCGATCGGCCGGCGCTCCGCGATCTTGAACGTATCGATCGCAACCCCGCCCAAACGCTCGCCACAACGGATTTTCGCTTGAGCTCGCGTGCCGGCCGCGAGCTCGCGCTCTACGCGCTCGATCGCGCATCGCGCGGAGACGCCGGCGCCGCCCGCGAGGGCTGGCTCAAGCGGCGCGATCGCCTGGGCGAGGCCGATCGCCGTTACGGCAATCTGCTCGTTGCCTACAATGCGGCGCGGCAGCTCCTCCCATTGGCGAATGAGTGGTTCCTCGACGCGGAAGGTGCACCGCAGAACGCAGAACAGCGGGCATGGCGCACGCGTGCTGCTCTGCGTGCAGGAGTCTGGGCGGACGTGGCGCGAGCCGTCGATGCCATGCCGGAAGCACAGGCGCAGGAAGCGCCATGGCGCTACTGGAAGGCGCGCGCGCTCGCCGCCGCAGGCCAGGACGACGATGCGACGCGACTCTTCGGCGGACTGGCAACCGAACAGCATTTCTATGGCCTGCTCGCCGCCGAGGCCATCGGTGCGGCGATCATGCCGGTGAGCGAACCTCTCGAACTCGACGCCTCAAGACTTAACGCTTTCGGCGCCAAAGCCGCGGTGCAACGCGTGCTCAAGCTCACTTCATTCGACCTTCGCCCCGAAGCGTTGCGCGAATGGCTCTATGTGGTTCGTGAGCAGGCGGACGAGACGCTCCTGCTCGCGGCGGAATTCGCGCGGCGCAACGGCCTTTATGATCGCTCGATCAATACCGCGGAGCGTACCCAGCGCCGTCACGATTTCGCCTTGCGTTATCAGGCGCCTTACCGCAAGGAAATCGGCGATGCCGCGCGCGAGGCGGGGCTCGACGAAGCCTGGGTGTTCGGACTCGCGCGCCAGGAAAGCCGCTTCGTGGCTGACATCGTTTCTTCCGCAGGCGCCATCGGCATCATGCAGTTGATGCCTCCGACCGCTAAATGGGTAGCGAAAAAAGCGGGACGCCCGGAATTTCGACCGACCGACCTCGATCTGCCCAGCGTGAATGCGCAGTTCGGAACGTTCTATCTTCGCTACGTGCTCGACCGCCTGGATGGCCTGCCGGTGCTCGCGACAGCGGCCTATAATGCGGGCCCCAGACGCGCCCAGAACTGGCGTGGAACGGCGCCGCTCGAAGGCGCCATCTACGCGGAAACCATTCCCTTCAACGAGACGCGTGACTACGTGAAGAGGGTTCTCGCCAACGCCATGTTCTATCAGGCAGAGCTCGGCCTGCCTTATGTCGCGCTTAAGCAGCGGCTGGGAATGGTTACCCCCGACGGTCGAAACAGTACGGCCGGTCTTCCCGCCGCGGATCGCGCGTCGGATACGCCATGAACGGCGCGCACATCGTGGTGCTGGGGGGAAGCGGCTTCGTAGGCCGCTATCTGGTGAGCCAGCTTGCCGCAGCGAGCCGCAGCGTGGTCGTCCCCACTCGGCGACGCGAACGCGGCAAACACCTCATTCTTCTGCCTACTGTCGAGGTCATTGAAGCGAACATCTTTGCCTCGCCGACACTCGAGCGGCTGGTGCGAGGCGCGGCAGCAGTCATCAATCTGGTCGGCATATTGAACGAGTCACAGCGGGGCGAATTTGAGCGAATCCATGTCGAGCTCGCACGCAAGGTCGTCAGCGCCTGTCGGTCGGTGGGCGTGGGACGTCTCTTGCACATGAGCGCGCTCAATGCGGATCCAAGCGGGCCAAGTCGTTACCTTGCAACCAAAGGGGAAGCAGAGGCGATCGTTGCAGCATCCGGGCTTGAATGGACCATCTTTCGGCCTTCGGTCATCTTCGGACGGGAAGATTCGTTTCTCAATCTCTTCGCCCGACTGGAGCGCATGCTTCCAGTGATCGCGCTCGCCGCTCCGAACGCACGATTTCAGCCCATCTTTGTCGGAGATGTCGCACGAAGCTTCGTGCACGCGCTCAAAGACGATCTCACCCACGGTCAACGTTACGGCTTGTGCGGTCCGCGCGTCTATACCTTGCGCGAGCTTGTCACCTATGTGGGGGAGGTGTCGGGGCATCGCCGGCCCATTCTTCCGCTCGGTCCAACAATGTCGGAGATTCAGGCGCGAATCCTCGAATGGCTTCCCGGCCCGCTCATGAGCCGCGACAACCTGGCGTCCATGAAGAAGGACAGCGTCTGCGAAAGTGGCTTTCCTGGGATTTTCGGATTCACCCCCGCGGCGCTGGAGGCGATAGCGCCCGACTATCTCTCTGCGGCGGCAGTCAAGACGCGTTCCGACAGCCTGCGCACGCATCGGAGCCGCTGATCTAGGGTTGCGCCGGCATCCAAGGGCGCGCAACTGCAGATGAAAATCTACTCCGTGGGCGGTTCGGTACGCGACGAGCTGCTCGCTCGGCCGGTCGCCGACCGCGACTACGTCGTGGTCGGTGCAACGCCGGACGAGATGCTTGCACAGGGTTTCCGGCCGGTCGGTCGCGACTTCCCGGTGTTCCTGCATCCAAAGACCGGTGAAGAATATGCGCTGGCGCGCACCGAGAGAAAAAGCGGCCGCGGCTATCACGGCTTCACTTTCCATGCGGCGCCCGAAGTGACGCTCGAAGAAGATCTTCGCCGTCGCGATCTCACGATCAACGCCATGGCACGCGATGCCGACGGCCGGCTGGTCGATCCCTACGGCGGAGCGGCTGACCTTGCCGCGGGCATCCTGCGTCATGTCAGCGCTGCCTTTGCCGAGGACCCGCTGCGAGTGCTGCGGACGGCTCGCTTCGCCGCACGCTTCGGATTTTCCGTCGCCGGGGAGACCGAGGCGTTGATGCGCGACATCGCCGCCGAAGGCGAGCTCTCCACGCTGACTCCGGAACGACTATGGCAAGAGCTTTCACGTGCTTTGATGGAGTCTCAGCCGTCGCGCTTTTTTGCCGTGTTGCGCCGCTGCGGCGCGCTGGAGCAAATCTTTCCCGAGGTCGATGCGCTTTTCGGCGTCCCGCAACCGATCAGGTATCACCCTGAGTTCGACACCGGCGTGCATCTGATGCAAGCGCTCGATTTCAGCGCGCATGCGGCGGATCCGCTGCCCGTGCGCTATGCGGTGCTCGCTCATGATCTGGGCAAGGCAGCGACTGCTCCGAGCGAGTGGCCGCGACACATTGGACACGAGGCGCTGGGAGTGCGACTTGCGGAACGCTTTTCCGTTCGACTGCGCGCTCCGGTGGAATGCCGCGACCTCGCGCGAGTCACCGCTCGCTATCACAGCGTCGTGCATCGCGCGCATGAATTGAGACCGGCGACAGTGCTTGATCTGCTGCTTGCAAGCGATGCCCTGCGCAGACCGGAGCGGCTCGATGGCCTGTTACGGGCGTGCGCCGCCGACGCCTTGTCACGCCCGGGTCGGTCGGACGAAAGTTCGTACGCGCCATCGACCCGCTTGCGAGACGCACTGGAAATCGTGCGTCGCGTCGACGCAGGAGCCATTGCCGCCGCTCATCCGGGGGTTGCCGAGTTGCCGCAGAGAATACGCGCGGCGCGCATCGAGGCGCTGCGCGACTGGCGGCGCCAGGAAGACATCGACGCGAGCCATCACCGCACGTGACTGGTGATCCACTCAGCAGGGCCGATACGGGGAGGAAGCGCCTTGTCATCGAAGGCTGGCGGTTTCTTCCGCATTCATACGCCCTTGTCGCAGCGTCGCATTGCCTGTGTCTGTTGCGCAGGGGTGATATCGAGCTGCGTTTTGCCGATCTGCCGTATTACTACGATGCATGGCGCAGAACGCGGGGCATACTCCCCGCGGACGACGAAACGGCGTTGGCCGCCGTACCCAGCCCTGAGTCCAACTTTACTCCCGACGCAACGTTCACGATGCGCCCGGAGAGCCCCGACTTCAGCGCGCCTCGCTTCGGTCGAAAGTTCGTGTTCGGAACCGCCGAATACCGCGTGCTGAAGACGCGGAATCGAAGCGGTCTGCGCTCGGCAGGGCAGCTGCCGGAAACGCTCAGCGTAGTCACTCCGTCGCTATGGCCCGCGCTCGCGTACCAGCGCTTCGGCTTCCCTCGCGAACGAATTC
>VBCY01000275.1:4038-19111 GCA_005882995.1 Betaproteobacteria bacterium | reverse complement strand
TCTTGATGATGTCGTACTCTTTGTGCAGCGCTTCATCGGAGACCGGATGTGCCTTCAGGTAATCGGCCATCAGAGCGCGCACCAGTACGGTCTGCGACGTGAGATCCATTTCAGTCTTGATGGTGGCGTTCTTTTCGAGCCCCTGCTTCTTCGCTTCGCGGACCAGCAGCTCGCGGGTGTTGAGCTCGTCGCGAACCGCGGCGCGCAGTTCCGGCGAGTCGGGCTGTCCCTGTGACGTGCGCTGCTTGATCAGAAAATCATAATACGCTTGCGGATAGAGCTGTTTGCCGGCGGCTGAAGCGTCGCCTTTCACCGGTGCTGCGGCCTTTGCCTTGGCATCCGGCGCCTTGGCGGCATCCTGCGCAGCCGCAGGTAAAGCAAGCGAGGCGGCAAACGCGGTAATTGCAGCCATGAGGCGGAAGGGCTTTTGCATGTGACGGTCCTTTGGAGTGATGGAGTGGGTCAGGAGACTTCGTCGGGGGCTAGCGCCCTGATCGACAATGCGTGGATCGGATACGGAAGCAGATCGTTGACCCGGGAGAGCACCTTCTGATGGCGCTCGAGCCGGGGAAGCCCGGAAAAGGCCTTCGACACGATGAGCAATGAAAAGTGCCTCGCGCCGCCGGCCGCGCCGGCATGTCCCACGTGATCGGCGCTGTCGTCGCGCAGTTCCAGGGCCGACGGGGCGAGGTCAGCGAGCCGTTCACGAAGCGTCGCAACGACGTCGGTCATGGCTCCTCCGGTAGGTAGCGCGCCACCGAAGCAACAGTGCCGACTCCGGCGAGCATGAACAACCCTATGCCGCCCCAGACCTTGAAATTCACCCATGTGTCGGTGGGGAAGTTGGAGGCGACGTAGAGGTTTACACCACCCATGGCGATGAGGAAAGCGATCCATGCCCACGTTATTCGCATCCACACCGGTTCTGGAAGTGTGAGCGAAGGCAGCAATGCGCCGATCAGGTTGCGTCGAAAGAACATCTTGCCGCCGGCCAGCACCAGGGCGAACAACCAATAAAGAACGGTAGGCTTCCACTTAATGAAGGTTTCGTCGTGCAGAAGGAGCGTCGCTCCGCCGAAGACGACAATGATGGCGAGGCTCACCCAGTGCACGGGTGCGACTTTGCCGCGGACCGTGCGGAAGTAGAGGATCTGCGCGCAGGATGCGACGATTGCCACGCCCGTGGCCGTATAGATGCCCCAAAGCTTGAACGCGACGAAGAATAGGACAAGCGGAAAATAATCGGCCAGAAAGTGCATAACCCGTTATTTTACCGTGAAATCCGCCCCTGTCCAAGGGCGTTCGACTTCTAAGCGGGTGGAGATGCTGCGCGGTGCCGCGGAGAGATCATCTGGCGATACAGTGGCCAGTCGAATGCAGGACCTGGGTCGGTCTTGCGCCGAGGCGCGATATCGCAGTGTCCCACGATATCGCGGATAGGATAGCGTCGACGAAGGGCACGCGTGAGGTGCGCCAGCATCTGGTACTGCGCCTCGGCGTAGGCGACGGTATCGGCTCCCTCCAATTCCACGCCGATCGAGAAGTCATTGCAGCGCTCTCTTCCGCGCCACGATGACGCGCCCGCGTGCCAGGCTCGAAGCGCACAGGGGACGAGCTGCGCAAGCGAGCCGTCGCGGCGGATGAGGAAATGTGGCGAAACGCGAACGTCGGCGAGCGTTTCGAAATAGGGGTGAGCCTTGATGCGCAACCGATTCGTGAAAAGTTCTACGATCCAGGGACCTCCGAATTCACCGGGAGGCAGCGAGATGTTATGGACGACGAGAAGCGTGACCTTCGTCCCCGCCGGGCGGGAATCGCAGTTCGGTGAAGGGATCTGCGCGGCGGAACGGATGATGCCCGCGCGATCGACGTGAAGTCGCGGACCTGGGGACATGCTTCACAGATTGTAGCCTTGGCACCGCTGCGGCGCACGACCCGCGTACCACTGAGATCCCTTTGCTGCCGGCCCGCTTTAGTCTCTAACGCCACCTGCTTGCAAGAGCATGTCGGGCACGAAGTTCGCGGAAGTCGGGTGCCGCATGGCCTCCTCGTCGGAACTGGGCCGCCATGTCCTGTAGGCTTCACACCCCGGAATCGTCTCGACCCCCGACCGAAGCGCATCGAGGTAACTCTGCAATTCGGCGTCCCTTGGCTTGCAAAATACTGCAATCTCCCAGATGAGCCGTGAGCTTGCACGCAAGATCAGGAGCGCATTGTCGCAGCGGAAATAGGCAAACCGCCATTCGACCCCGGTCCCCAGCTCGGGATGGAGAATCAAAGCAGTGTCCTTGCCGGTCGTGTCTACGGCGAGGCTACGGAAGCGCAGTATTTCTCCGAGGTTCTGGCGCAAGGCGTCTGCTGCCCGCGGCTTGAGCGAAAACGCCTTCTGCAGGAGCTCTGCGAGCCTCAGATGTTGCTGATTCGAATTGCTTCGCAACTTGTCCGCGGGCAAGCGCGGCAATGGGAAACGCGTCTGAATCACCGATTCGAGGGCGTCAATGGACGCTCCACACGCCATGACGGTTTGCATGGCGGCCTCGAATTCCCACTCCAAGGCCGCCTGCTTGGCGCTCTCCTCGGTGCCCTCCCAAGCGGCAATACGCGAGAGCTTGGCTACTTGCGCGTCAGACGCGTAGCGAACGGCAAGCTCGAGCCACTTGGAGCAGGCGTCGAACCAGCCCGCCGCATGAGCATGGCTAGCGGTTCTTCTTTCTTCGCTGAGGGCTATGACAATGCCGACCGGCGGAATCTCACCGGACGGATCGCCTCCGACAGGTGCGTTGCCCGTATCGCTCCCCGTCGGAGGGCCCATGTCCCGCAGTCAGGAAACTTGTTGCTCGACCGCCCCGCGTCCCCAGTCAGCGACTCTTATTAAGGCCTGGGGCGCCGCGTGAAGGCAACGCCGGCGAGGGCAATGCCAAACAGCACGAGCGTAGCGGGCTCCGGAACTCTGAGGAATGCGCGAATCTCTCCACCGGGGAAATTGACGGTATGGATGTTCAGGTAAGTCTGGTTGCTCAGGAGTCCCGCAATGAACACTGCCTCGGCCTGCGCTACCGATCCGCCATTGGCCGTTATGAACGCCGGATTGTACGAAGCCGCGGACGCGAGGTTGAGCACGCCGTCATAGGTCCCACTGGTGACGCCCAAGGGGAATCCGGGAAACGCCGGCACCGTCGTTGCCACCCCGGCGTTGCCGCCCAGAACTGAGGACGATATGCAGCGTTTGCGCGACGGTATCGAGGGTGACCTGTGCGAAACCCGTCGCGGGCGTCAGTACGACCGGGCTCTCGTTTGCTCCACTGAGGATCCCCGACAACGTTATAAGCGTGGCATTGCTGCTTACAGGCACGAGCAACATCGTTACGGCGAGAACGACAGACCCGGCGAAGCGCTTCATGGAAGGACTCCCGTAGGAAGACGAGGCCAATCGCGAACGCAGGGGACAAGAAAAACCCGTGCCACGAACAGTTTGTGGCACACATTCAAGCCATTACAAAGATTGCTTGAAAGGTACTTTGGACGCGATGTAAAGAAGCTCGACGTCCAAGGCCGCTAGGGGCGCGCCGAGAGGCTACTTAATCCCTAGCCTTTCCATCCTGTAGCGCATCGCGCGAAACGTGATACCCAGCAGCTTTGCCGCCGCCGTCCGGTTGTAGCGGGTCTTCTCCAGTGCCTCGTTGATCGCAGTTCGCTCGACGCGATCGAGGTAGTCCTGCAGCGGCCATTTGTCGCCGGCGGGAGGCGTGGCGTCGTCGGCTTCTTCCGGCGGCGGAGTGAGCCTCAAATCCATAGCGGTGATCTTTTGCGGGTCCGCCGCTAGCGAGAGTCCTCGCTCGAGAATGTTTTCCAGCTCTCGAACGTTGCCCGGAAACGGATAGGCTTCGAGCGCGGTACCCGCCTCCGGATCGAGCCTCGCAGCCGCACCACGGGTGAGCTTCTTCAGGATTGCGTCGGCGATCGACGGAATGTCCTCGCGCATTTCCCTCAAGCTGGGCATTCCGAGCTCGATGACATGCAGCCGGTAAAAAAGGTCCTGCCGGAACTCGCCCGCGTCGACCAACGCAGGCAGCCGCTTGTGCGTTGCGCTGATGATGCGTACATCGACCGGCTCCTCGGTGGTCGCGCCGACTTTGCGGACCTTCTTTTCCTGAATCGCCCGCAAAAGCTTGACTTGCATCGGCAGCGGAAGATCGGCTACTTCATCTAGAAACAGTGTTCCGCCATTGGCTGCCTGAAAGAATCCGTCGCGGTCGCCTTCGGCTCCGGTGAACGCTCCTTTCTTATAGCCGAAGAACTCGCTCTCCATCAGGTTCTCGGGAATCGCGCCGCAGTTCACGGGCACGAACGGCAGTTCAGCGCGCGAGCCTCCCGAATGGATCATGCGCGCAGCGAGTTCTTTGCCGCTACCCGATTCTCCGGTGATGAATACCGGCGCCTGGCTCTTGGCCAGACGCTCGATCATGTCGCGCACCTGCATGATGGCTGGCGAGGTGCCGAGCAACTGGTACGACGATGGCACCGCTGCTTTCTCGGGGACCTTGAGCGCCTGCTTGACCAGCGCGCGCAGTTGCTCGAGGGCGACCGGCTTGGCGAGGTAGTCGAAGGCGCCGGCCTTCAGCGCAGCGACTGCATTCTCAGCACTGCCAAAAGCCGTGATGACGGCCACCGGCACGTCGAGACCTTCGCGCGTGATGTGTTCCACCACAGCAAGACCTTGGCCATCGGGAAGTCGCATGTCGGTGAGGCACAGATCAAACGCCTGAGCATTGAGCAGGCCCACTGCCTCCGCTACCGACTGCGCGCGCATCGTGTCCAGACCCATTCGCGACAAAGTGAGCTCGAGCAGCTCGAGCAAGTCTGGCTCGTCGTCAACGACAAGGACCTTGGGTTGTCCTCGATCGCGAGTTCTCCTGCTCATGATGGACCGCCTCCCATAGCTTCCCGGTTCTAAGTCTTGGCCGACTCGGCCGCTGCCCGCCTCAGCGTGAGGCGGAATTGCGCGCCAGGCGCCTTGGGGAGCAGCTCCAGGGCGGCGCCATTGGCATCGGCCAACTCACGTGCAATGTACAGTCCCAACCCGGTGCCGCCGGGCCGCGTGGTGAAAAACGGCTCGAAGATCTGCGCACGCAACTCCGCTGGAATACCTGGACCGTCGTCAGCCAGCTCGCATATTACGGCATCGCCCATGTAACCTGCGCGCGCGACGATGCGAATGCTTCCCAATTTCTTCTGGCAATGCTGCCAGGCATTGCGCACCAGGTTCCACATAATCTGATTGAGATGGCCGCGATCGAAAATCGCCAGCAACTCTTCGGGACACACGATCGCGACGCCTCCTTCCGGAATGCGCTCGGCTTCCACGATCTCCCCGACCAGCGAGTTCATGAATTCGCCCAGCGGAATGACTTCCGGCTGCTGGCGGTCACGGCGGTTGAGCTGCAGCACTTCCCCGACGATGCGGTCGATGCGCTTGGCGTTGCTCTGAATCATCGACAAAAGGCGATGTCCTTCCGGAGCGACCGATCCGTCTTCCTCCAGAAGTTGTGCTGCCTGATTGATCGCTGATAATGGATTGCGCACTTCGTGAGCGATGCTCGCCGTCAAGCGGCCCATCGCCGCGAGCTTGATCTGCTGCGCTTCGCCCTGCGCGCGACCGAGGTCCTCGAGATAGATGAGCGTTCCGCCATTGAGGCCGGAGCCGATGCGCACCAGGCGGACGCGAAGCAGGCGCTGTGTTGCCTCGACCTTGAACGGAGGAAGCGGCTCGGCGTAATCTTCCTGCCAGCGGCGCCAGTAGTCGTGCAGCGTGGAGCTGAATTCGGAGAGCCGCATGCCGCCGCGCATTCGTCCGAATCCACCAAGCAGACGGGTGACCTGCGCATTGTGACCACGAACGACGCCGTTCAAGTCGACGACCAGCACCCCGTCCTGCATGTCCTGGATGATCAGCCGATTGACTTGCTCGAGGTTGGCGACGTCGATTCCTCGTTGAGCGGCGAGATCCTCGCTTGCCTTGGCGTAGCGTCCGAGCGCAAGCGCAACGCCGACCGTCGCGAAGTAGCCAAAGCCAATCAGACCGGTCTGCAGGATCTGCGGGCTGGGAATCAAGCCGTCGATCAGGCGCCAACTGTCGACGGCGATCAGCACCGAGCTTGCGAGCGCCGCGTGGAAGAACGCGATGCGCGAGCGCATCAGCCAGCCGCTCGCCGCGAGCTGCGGGAAAAGCAGGATGGGCAGCGGCCCGCTGGCGCTTCCACCGGAGTACATCAGCAAGGCGATGAACAGGATGTCTCCGCCTAGCAGCGTGATCACCACCGCAGGCAGTGGGAGCGCAAGCGTCTCGCGTTGGATCCAGAGAAAGGTCGCGAGGCCGAAGATGAAGTACATCCCGGCGGCGGTGAGGAAGGCGTTCGCCGGGCCGCCTCCCACCGCGCGCACGTCAAGGAAGAGCGCCGCTCCCACGAGCAGCGTTCCGCAAACGGCGCGATAGACGCCGATGATCCAGAGGATGCGTCGTCCGGACTCGGTGATGATTGCCGGCAGCGCGGGAGGCTCGAAGGGCGGAACGGCAGGATGCGGCTGGATCGCCATGGTCAACGCGGTACGCACTGTCCGTCGGCGCAGGCATATCCGCCGCTGACCTTCGCGGCATCCGCCCGCGGCAGGAACACTCCGCAACGAATGCAACGCACCATCGGCGCACCGGACTTGTCATTGGGTGGTGTTTCGGCGCGCCGCTTGCGCGCATTGCGAAGTCCGATCATGCGCAGCGCGAACAGTACGATGAAGATCAGAATCAGCCAGGCGATTATTTTGCTCATGGCAAGACCTTGCCAGGATTGAGCAGCGCTTGAGGATCGAGCGCGCGCTTGATGCGCTGCATCAGCTCTATTTCGATCGCCGGCTTGTAACGAGCCAGCTCACCCCGCTTCATCTGTCCGATGCCGTGTTCGGCGCTGAAACTGCCGCCCAATTCGGCAACCAGGTCGTAGACGATTCGATTGGCGCGTGGCGTCTCTGCGATGAAATCGTCGGACGTGACGTTCATCGGCGGCGACAAGTTGTAGTGCAGGTTGCCATCGCCCAGGTGTCCGAACACGACATAGCGCACGCCGGGAAACGCCACATCCAGCGCGCCGCGAGCCCGGTCCAGAAAAACGGGGATGCCTGACACGGGCACGCTGATGTCGTGCTTCATGTTCGAACCTTCGCGGCGCTGAGCGTCCGGGATGTGCTCGCGCAACGACCAAAGAGCATCGGCTTGCGCGACAGACTGCGCGATGATCGCGTCGCGCACGACGTCTTCGGCGATGGCGTCCCCCAGCGCACTCTCGATCTCCTTGTCGAGTGGCGACTTGGCAGCGGTATCATCAGCTTGAATCAGCGCATACCACGGATGACCGGGCAGCGGATCGTTCAGAGTCGGAAACTGGCTGCATGCGAGGGCGACGCAATCGGCGGAGACCAGCTCGAAACCGGTGAGGCGATCGCCGAGCGCCGCGCGCATCGACTTCAGCAGAGCGACTGCGCCGGCTACATCCATGATCGCCGCCCACGCCGTTACCGACGTTCGTGGTTGTGGAAACAATTTGAGCACCGCCGCTGTGATGATGCCGAGGGTGCCTTCGCTGCCGAGAAAGAGATGCTTCAGATCGTACCCGGTATTGTCCTTGCGCAGTCCCCTCAAGCTACTCCAGACGCGACCATCGGCCAGCACCACTTCGAGGCCTACAACCAGATCGCGCGCGTTGCCGTAGCGGAGCACGGAGGTACCGCCGGCGTTGGTCGATAGATTGCCGCCGATGAGACAGCTGCCTTCGGCTGCAAGCGACAGAGGAAACAGCAGGCCGGAGTTCGCTGCCGCGTTCTGCACCGCGGCAAGCGGCATACCGGCTTCGACGGTCATGGTCGCGTTATCGGCATCGATCGCACGCACGCGATTGAGCCGGGAAAGCGAAATCACGACCTCGTCGCCGCTGGCGTGCGGCGTGGCACCGCCGCACAGGCTCGTGTTCCCAGCTTGGGGAACCAGCGGCACGCTGTGCTCAACGCAGCAGCGCACCACCGCCGCCACCTCGTCAGTGGACGCCGGGCGCACGACCGCGCGCGTCCTGCCGTGATACCGGCCGCTCCAGTCGGTGCAGTAAGGCGCGACGTCATTGTCTGCCGTGAGAAGGTTTGCATCGCCGACGATCGCGTTCAGCATCGGCAGAAGTGGGCCGGAGGATTCAGCCATGGGGCATAATATAGGAAAAAACAGCTACTTCGTCACTCGCGCTTTGAGGAGAACATCCGTGTCCGATGCACCATCGCTGCCATTTTCCCCGGAGCAAGCGCTGGAGTTCATGCAGCGCATGTGGAATCCTTTCGGAATGGCGATTCCGGGATTCATGCCGGGCGCCGCTGCTCCGGGCGCTCCGCCCGCTGCCATGCCGTTCTCCAATCCGGCAGCGATGTTTGCAACGCTCGATCCCTCCGAAATCGTCAAGAAGATCGGAGAGCTCAGGATCATCGAGAACTGGCTGGCGATGAGCTTGAGCTTCACGCAAATGAGCATCAAGACGCTCGAGCTTCAGAAAGCATCACTTGAGGCGTTGCGCGCTGCCGCAAGCCCTGCTCCAGCGGAGCCGTCTCCGGAGCCGCCGCCGCCCAAAAAACCACGACCCCGATCCGAGGAGCGATAGATGGCACTGACTCTCTATTACGGCTCAGGCTCGCCTTATGCCTGGCGCGCTCAATTCGCGCTGGAGCACAAGGCGCTGCCGTACGAGCTCAAGGTTCTGTCATTTTCAGCCGGCGATACGCGCAAGCCGGAATTTGTTGCACTCAACCCGCGGCATCAGGTGCCGGTGCTGGTCGACGGGGATTTTGTGCTCTGGGAATCGAACGCGATCGTCGAATACGTCGACGAAGCTTATCCGGGGCGCGGCGCGCCCCTGTTCCCTGGCGACGCGAAGACACGCGCCATCGTTCGGCGCTTCATCGAGGAGGTCGACAACTACTACAACAAAGCGATCGATCCTATCCTCGATCAGGCGTTCTGGGTAAAACCCGAAGAGCGCGATGCTGCCAAGCTGGCAGACGGCCGCAACAAAGCAGTCGAGGAGCTGGCGACGTTCAGCAAGGCGATGCGCGGCGACTACCTGGCGGGCCCGTTGTCCGCCGCGGATTTCACGTTTTACCCGTTGGTCGCGTTTCTCTATCGCGCGCAGAAAATCAAATTGCCCGATCTCGACGCCGACGCAATGCTGACGCCGGAGCTACGCGCATGGAAGTCGCGCATCGAAGCGCTGCCGTACTTCGACAAGACGATTCCTCCACACTGGAAACAATCCTGAGCCGGCAAGCTGGAGCTTTGCAATGCGACTGATGACAACTGCTTTCGCCGATGGCCAGCGTATTCCCGGAGAGTTCGCGTTCTGCGTGATCGATCCGCAGACACATGTTCGGCTATCGGAAAACCTGAACCCCGATTTCGCGTGGAGCGAACTGCCTTCGGCAACAAAATCCCTCGCGCTTATCTGTCACGATCCCGATGTGCCGTCCCGAGGCGACGATGTCAACAAGGACGGACGCACTGTGCCGGCGTCGCTGTCGCGCGTCGATTTCTACCACTGGGCCCTCATCGACCTTGCTGCGGATGCGTTGCCGATCACGCGCGGCGAGTTTTCGCGAGGCGTGACCTCGCGCGGCAAGCCAGGACCTGCCGCACCGCGCGGCGCGCGCCAGGGGATCAACGACTACACCGGATGGTTCGCGGGCGACAAGGACATGGCCGGCAACTATTTTGGCTACGACGGCCCGTGTCCGCCATGGAACGACGAGCTACGTCATCGCTATGTATTCACGCTCTATGCGCTCGACGTGGCGCGACTGGCGGTGCAAGGCAACTTCACGGACGCAGAGGCGGCGGCGGCGACGAAGGGGCATGTTCTAGGCCAGGCGTCCATCACCGGGATCTACACGCTTAATCCTGCAGTGAAGGTCTGAACCAAAGCAGATGCTGGCTGCCGTCTCCTATTTCAGCGCGACCGCGGCGATCTGTCTAAATTCCGAAACGCTGGCCGGCGTCCCTAAGATGCAAAGGAGGGAGTCATGAGAATCACCCCGAAGCTGCGTCTCTTGCTGCTCGTCGTGTCGCTTGGCATGGCGACATGGGTTCAAGCCGCGGAAGTGATCGTCCGCGTTGCGCCTCCGCCGCCGGTGAGCACCGCGATCATCGGTGTGGCGCCCGGTCCGCGCTACGTGTGGACGCCGGGATATCACCGATGGAACGGCCATCGCTACGTGTGGGTTGCGGGGAGGTGGATTATCCCACCGCGTCGTGGCGTCGTATGGGTTCCGCCACACTGGGCGCCGCGGCCGGGAGGCTACGTCTTCGTGCCCGGGCACTGGAGGTAGGACTCGGGCAATACAGGCATTGTCGCCCATCAACCTGATGATGACGAAGCCTAAGGGTGAAGCTATCTCGCCCTCCACACAAGGTGCCTTCCAGCGATTCGGCCCGCTATCTCCGGCAAAAATCAGTGTTGCTCAGGCGGCCTCGCGCAATTGTAGAAGTGCACGAGCAACGGCCCGTCCGTCTGAACATTGAGCATCACGTTGCAGTCGACACTTGCGCGCGACGGATTGATCGTCACTTCGTTTACGTTGCGGGCAACGATATCGATCACGTTGCTCCTTGGAATAATCGGCACAGTGCCCCAGTCTCGCGTCTGCAGAGCGTAGCTGATCACTCCAGTCGCGGTGGCAACCTGTCCGGTCTCATTGTGAAGCGGCGTGACAGGCGCATCGCCGATGCCGAACCCATGCGAAAAGGCGTCGATTTGGCCTGTCGGTGGCAACAGGCTGGTGTCGCGCATGCTGAGGTTCGATATCCAGTAGGCATGATCCGCGTTGAGGCCCACGTCCGGCTGATTCATCTCCGCATTGAGCGCGTACGTGACGTGAGGCGGGTTAACTACGACGGGCCTTTGAGTGTTGTCGAGCCATTGCATCATCGGCGCGAACTCATTGCCCAGCGGATAGGCGTGGCCGACCGGGAAAGTCCACCATTGGTACCGATAGCCCAGGGCATCGAGCAGTTTCACGTATGCCGCTTGGTACATGTAGGTGCAAGTCGTGTCCCGATTGCCCACCCAGATGTATTGCGGAAGATTCCGGAATGACGGCGCCAGCAGGCTCATGAGCGAATCGACGCCACCGGGAACATTGGCAGGCGTTGCGAATTGATAACCGGTACCTGCACTCGGGCAGGGTACGATCATGGGTGCCGCGGCGAACAGATCCGGAAATTGGCCGCCCAACTTCCAAGTGGCGAAACCGCCCATAGACAAGCCGCCGATGATCGTCTTGCTCGGATCGAGGCGATAGTAATGCGCAATGTCCGCCCAGACTTCGAAGACTTCAGCACCGGCCTGCCCGTAGTACCAATACGCTGTTCCGCGGGCGTTTGGCGTGAATGAAATGTAGCCGCCATCCCGTTGGCCGGCCTCGATTTGCCACTGCGAAGCAAGCGACGGATAGTTATTCTGATTGCCGCCGGCTGCGTGCGGATTCAGCCATAAACCGTAACCGCTCGCAGGCGGCGGCGTGGCCGGTACATATAGCTCGTACGGCTGCAGACGACCCGCGTACGATGGCGGCGGGCATCCGGTGACAGGACAGCGATCCGGTTGCAAGGTCGTGGCATTTCCCCGGCCTTGAGCCTGTTCGAAATGACTAACGACTATCCGATTCATGTAACCGGACTGTGGCACCCCGCCGGTCTGCCCAATCAGATCGTTATTCGTTCCGGCGAGCAACGCGTTCACGTCCACGACAACCGAAAATGGACTGATGTCACCCGTAGCGAGCACGGTGCCCTGGCGATAGGAGGGAGAAACTGCGAATGATGCTAGCGGGCCCGCGATCGGCTCGTCATAGCGAAATGCCACATTGAAGAAGGCGGGCGGTGCCGAAAGCGTCCCGGCGCCTCCCGGATGCGTCGAGTCTGCCGTCGCTTGGGGAAGCAGGTAGGCTCCGCTCGTCCCATCCCACAATCCCGTTCCGGCGCTAAGCCGCATCGTCCCCTGCGGGCGTGGATCGAATGCCGCGAATGGGACGCACACATGGATCTGGCGCCGCGCCGTGTCGACGAGGACATTGGCCTGGACGCCAGACACCAAAGTTCCCGTCGCCGCGTTGACGATGTCCGCAGCGGACCCGTGGACAGTCACGAACACCTGCGCTGGCGCGCGGACATTTGCACCATGCGGCATCGGCCGCAAACCTGCGGCATCACCGAGCGCGAGCGTGGCGGCGACCAGCGAAGGGTCGATCATTGTGTTGTAGGTCAGACGAAATGCAGTGCCCTCAGACAGCATGCGCACGCGTAGCTCGACGAGATCGGCCGCGTTTCCAGCGTAGGCGGGGTTCGTCGGGTATGTGTAGGTGCCGGGACCGGCACCGGCGGTACCCTTCGCTCCGCTGTCTTCGTAAATGAAGTCCTGATAGAGGAATTCACCTGCCCTGTACGCGCTGGCCCCCGAGATCAGAATCGGATCCGCGACCCACGGCCCAGTATTTTCAAGCTGCGGTGAGCTCGCGAGTGGCTCATAGAGAATAGACGGTCCCGGTGGCACGGGCTCCCCGGTGGGAAGCGAACCCGGCGGAAGCGGAGGGCGTTGAGCGGCTCGCCCGTTATCCGTAGTGAATTGGCCCACCCCGCAAGTGATATCGGCTGCTGCAGCACACGTACTGAGGCAAAAGATGGCACTTAGCCCAAATGCCATGATTGACTGCGCGCACGCGTCATCTCGCGTCGCAGATCGTTTAATCATTCGCATGATTCCTCCTACGCTGGGATGTTCGCCGTCGATGCGGCAACGCGGCCCTTAAATTACTGGGCCGCAGAAGTTTCTCTGTTCTTACAGCGCCGACTCAGCCTACCGTGCGTGTAGGAGCACGTCTATTGGACGAACGTCGAAGGATGAACCCGCGGACAGCACTAAGTCGCCGGTCGGCGGCGCAGATTGCCTTCCCATTCGCAATCGAGATTACTGCAACGGTAACGCTGGACTGGATAGATCAGGCTGATCAAACGGTCTACGAGTCGCCGACGGACTCGCATTAAGGGAGCGCCACAGCGTGGGCACCTCTTATCCATCTCGCTATGGCAACTATAGAGAATCCGATACTGCGATTCGTGGTGACGCCGTTAACATTGCTTTCGATGAAGTCAACATCCCGCGAAACAGGACCTGATACCAATGCGGTCCGTGCTTGGGCAGTGCCGGTGATGGCAATCCACTTACATGTCAGTGATTGCTATCACCGAGAACCGCAGGATTGGCGCCCCGAACACGAATCGAACGTGCGACCTGCCCCTTAGGAGTTGATCCCAAGGGCGCTTAACGTAGTTCCTTTGCTCTCCTCGGAGTTCTGTTTTAGAAGTAAAAACAGACGGTTAGCCGAATTCGCGGTCTAACCAAAAGTAACAGAGTTCCATTCAACTTAATGCGCAAGGGGGCACCAAAGGGGCACCGGCGAGGTGCTCCCGCGCGCAGAGGAGAACCGCTTGAGTCGCGCAACACATATCAACTTTACCAAAACCGCCATCGCGGCGCTCCCAGCGGTCGCCGCGGAGCAGCGCGCAACATACTACGACGTGAAAACCCGCGGGCTCGTGATTCTCGTCACGCCGCGAGGCGCGAAGACTTTCTACGTGCGTCGGAAAATCAAGGGCCGTACTGAGCGCATTCACATCGGTCGCTTCCCAGAGTGGACTGTCGAGCGAGCTCGGGCGCGAGCCGACGAGATCAACGCCGCATTTGGTCGCGGCGACAATCCGGCCGAGGCCAGGCGGGTAGGCCGCGCGGAGATGACGCTGAACGATCTTTTCGCCGAATACATAAGCCGCAACGGTCCGCACTTGCGGCGACCCGACAAACCGAAAAACAACTACCGGCTCTACCTCGGACATTGGGGCGGCCGCAAGCTCTCTACCATCAAGCACCACGAAGTGGACTCGTGGCACAAACAGCTGGCGCGGGGCAAGAGCAACGTCACTGCCAACATTGCGCTCAAGCTGCTGCACGTCATGTTTAACAAAGCAATCCATGAGTGGCGCATCTGGACTGGCGACAACCCTGCGCACGGTATTCGAAAGCTGCGCGAGAAGTCGCGCGAGCGCTTCCTGCAGCCAGCAGAAATGCCGTTTTTTATGATGGCCGTAGCCGCCGAACCGAACTCCGATCTCCGAGACCTTATTCAGCTCGCGCTGTTGACCGGGGCGCGGCGCGCGAACCTTGTCTCGATGCGGTGGGATCAGTTGAGTCTGGATGACCAGCTGTGGCGGATTCCAGAGACCAAGAACGGAACGCCACAATTATTACCGTTGTCGCCAGAGGCTACCCAGGTGCTGCGCGCGCGAGGCCATGCGAACGGGTGCCCGTGGGTGTTCCCTGGGACGGGCACGACTGGGCACACAATTGAGCCTAAACGTGGATGGCTACGGATCAAGCAGCGAACGGAACTGCTGCGACTCGTAGCTGCGGCGGCCGAGTGGGGAGGGTGGAGAGAGGAGGAGATCCACACTTACACGGAGCGCGCGCTTTTGAATTGTGCGGAATCAATCGAGGCGCTGCGGGCAGAGCTTAAGCAGCAGCATGGTGTGGATACCGACCAGTACAAGCTACAGGACCTCCGCTTCCACGATCTGAGGCGAACGCTTGGCAGCTGGCAAGCGCGAATGGGCGCCTCCCTGGCGATCATCGGCAAGTCACTTCATCATAAGTCACCGGTCTCCACGGCGGTTTACGCACGGCTGGATCTGGACCCTGTGCGAGCATCGATCGATCGCGCGACGGCAGCGATGTGGAAGGCCGCAGGGATTTCAGAAAACTCCCACGACAGCACGCGTGAGGCTTGCGACTTATCGTCGCAGCTCCATCTACGCGCCACTACTCTTGCGGCAAGGGACGACCGCTCTGTGGCGGCTACCCACTAACGTTCAGTGCGCGCTATGATGGACGCTCGTCCTTGACGATCGGTGTCCCATGGGTCTTTCTATCGATAGATATTCATTTGC
>VBCY01000275.1:2471-3825 GCA_005882995.1 Betaproteobacteria bacterium | reverse complement strand
TTGGGCGACCGAACTGCGGCGCGATTCGAATGAAGTCGCTACAGTGTTGGCCAAAGCGATGTTGCAATCGAAGCTCGCATACCACACTCATGATCCTATGGATCCGGGCCCGAGTCACAATCAGGAGACTCCCTACAGCGAAAACATAAGCTGGCAAGAATTCGATGCTGCTATTTTGGACCATCTTCACTGCGTTGCTAAGGGAATCGACTCGCCGGACTTTGAAAAGAGGCTCCGCTACGTGACTCTTGACCGATCCGATGTCTCAACTTGGCTGGCATCGGTGGACGCGGAGTTACCGCTCTTCTGGCGAGATCTTGCGATCAATCAGATGAACCGCGACGACACGCCGCAGAAGCCCGCAACCGCGCAACCGGGTCCGGCAGAGTACCGCACGCTCCAAAAGGTCATTGCGGTACTAACGCTCACGTTGGCCGATGAGCACAAGAAGTTCAAACGTAACGACGCCATCAACCGGCTCCAGGTCTCCGCGACCATGAGCCGTCGTCTGGACGACTGTCTTTGACGAGGACGCCGACCAGGTTTGAAAATTCAGCTGGAACCTAAGATTTCCAGCTGGATCCGAGTTTAGAAACGATTCTCTTCCATGGGGCCTCCAACTTGCTCAACCCATGGGAGAGAAGATGGCACTTCAAGACAATAAGACGGCTCGCCCCGTTAATCCGAAAGCGCTCACGAACGACGACCTGGTCGACACGAAGACTGCGGCACGTATCTTGGGGCTGCGCAACCACCACACCCTCGAGGTCTGGCGCTCAACGAAGCGGCACCCGGGTCTTCGCTACCACCGCGTGGGACGCGCAGTTCGCTATCGCATTGCGGACCTTCAGGCATTTCTGACCGCAAATGCCGTGGGGCTACGCGTCGAATCCAACGGCGCGTCTACAGCAAACGTCGGCAAGGGAGAATCAGATGTTGATCCCTGACCTCTGCCAGACGCGGCGTTTCCTGTCGGCACTGGATCCGAACGGCGTTTTTACGTTCCAAGCGCTACCCGAAGCGAAAACCTCGACCGCGCGCCCAACGGTACTGCACGGAACCTTCGGGGAACACAGTCCCGCGCTCGAGTCGCTAAATCGTAACGGCGCCGGTATCTTCGTCATGCCCAATGAGGGTGACGGCGAGATCAAACCAGGGGCCATTACCTGCCGTACTCAGGCCAACGTGACCCGCGTACGCGCGTTGTTCGCTGACCTGGATGGTGCGCCGCTGGAACCGATCATGGCGGTCGACGCTCCGCCTGACCTAATCGTAGAGACGAGCCCGAGGCGTTGGCATGTGTATTGGCTAGTTAATAATTGCGAGTTGCATGAGTTCAGTGACCTGCAAAGAT
>VBCY01000275.1:0-2438 GCA_005882995.1 Betaproteobacteria bacterium | reverse complement strand
TGGCACCTCAAGTCCGAAACGCCCTTCTTGAGCCGCTTGGTCGAACTGGATCGGATGAGCTCAGAGGACTCGCATGGAGCCTGACCTGAATTCACGCATGCCACGGAGCAAACTCACCCTCGTCAAGGCGCTTGGCCTCTCTACCGGGACTCAAGCGCCGAGTGCGGCGAACGACGTCATCGACTCCATATCCGACCTTCAAGGCCGAATCGATGTTGGTCCCGATCCATTCCGACGGTGTCTGGACGGTGAACGGACTGCATATCTCTTAAGCCTGCTGGGTAAGTGGTACGGGCAAGGCAAGTCGCGTGACGAGGTGCTGCTCTTGGCGCGCGGCTGGAACTCGAACAACTTTGAGCCGCTGCCGGATAAGAAGGTCAGGGACATGTGCGAGAGCATGCTGCGCACACACGAACGAAATCACCCCGCGACCAGCGACGACCCCCAGGTCATCTCACCGCTGTTCGATCTCGAGGAAGCGCGAGTCGATCGCTTCCTGAACCACGATCCACCTCCACGAGAATGGCTCCTGGTCGACTGCCTGCCTCTCGGCAAAGTCGGCTTGATGGTGGCTCCCGGTGGCACCGGAAAGTCGCAGCTCGCGCTTCAGCTTGCGATCGCAGTGGCGACCGGTGGTGACCTGGCGGAATGGTGGGAGGTCGGCGAGAAAGGGCGCGTGCTCGCCCTCTTCGCCGAAGAGGACGAGGAGGAACTGCACCGGCGCGTGTGGACAATACTGCGCGGGGTTGGCCTGACGCCCGAACAGGAGGCCAATCTCCGCAGAAATCTCTTCATCAGGTCGATGACTGCATCGGACAACCTGATGACCAACGCAGACCAAGTCGGCTCTGTGACTCGGACTGATTTCGCGGAACGCCTGTGCGCAACAGTCAAGGAACTGCCCGATCTCAATCTGATCATCATCGATCCCGCGTCCCGGTCTCGCGGCGGCAACGAGAACTTCGCCGAGGACGCGACGCGGTTCGTCGAGGCACTGGAGCTAATCGCAAAAACCACAAGGGCAACGGTGCTAGTGCTCCACCATGCCAACAAGGCAAGCACCAAGGATAGCGAGCAGAACCAGGGTGCGGCGCGCGGATCAAGTGCTCTTACCGACGGGGTTCGCTTTCAAATGAACCTCGCGCTACTCACCGACAAGCAAGCCGAAGATCTGGGCGTGGAGGAGGACGCCAAGCATGAGTACATCGCAGCCAAGGTCACCAAGAGCAACTACGCACCGGCAGGTGGCACGGTGTTCCTCCGCCGTGGCGAGCACGGCGTGCTCACTTACCATGAAACGCAAGAAGCGCACAGCACCGCTTACGTGAACCGCATAAACATCGTGGTCGAATTGGTCAAGCAGAATGCCGGCAAAGGCAAAGCCTATTCGAAGACATCGTTTGCCCGGTGCCATGGTGGCAAACGCGGGCTCTTGAATATGGGCATCAACAAAGTGGAACGGCTGATCGACAAGCTCATCGTCGAGGGCTTTCTAACGCAGGGCCCGGCGCCGGCGATGAGCCTGCAATTGACGGGCAAACCGACCGAGATTGCGAAGGCGAAAGTGGTACTGCCGCCCATGTCCACGGACACCCATAAAACCGAGCATGGGGCCAAAAACGACGATAAAACAAAGGCTTAGGTACCATATGGACATGGGCCGATCATGGGGAGTAAACACCAATAAAAACAAATGGTTAATGACAAATGGCACCTATATAGAAAACAAGAAACCGCCATGGGGGCGGCTTCAGTTTTCCCTTGAAGACCTACCCACACATTTTTAACTTACGGAGTATTAGATGATCAAGAACGACATCGATATGTACATGAACTGCCCGCGCTGCCTGGACGAGCGGCCGCATGACGTCACGCCGGCTGCTTGGGCGCGGCTCAACGTCGGAGTGACGAAGGAAGGCATGCAGATCTGGTGTGTGCGACACGACATCAACGTAATGGCGCTCGATTTTCTTGGACAGAAGATCCGCGCTAACTTCGATCAGGAAACGCAGAAGCGAAAGTCGGATTCGACCTCCGCGAGGGCGCCACGGCCACGGAAACCTGGGTCGCGTCGCTCGAAGCGCGCGTAATCGGAGCTCCGGGTTAACGCGAAGCACTAAATGCTCAGTTCTCAGTTCTCAGCACTCAATACCGAGCGCCCAGCACCACACGCACGCCTCTGGCGGCTTCCAGCATGAAGCCGAAATCCTCGCGCGAAGGACTATGCACGTCCTCGGCGCCACACGCGGCGGTCTACCTCGCACCACAAGGCCCGGACACCACCTCCAGGGCCCCTCTTTCAGAGTACCGAGTCCAGGGAACTGAGGACGACGTACTAACGACAGGGGCTTAGCGCAGAACTGGCTGCTGCGAGCCTCGAACTCAGTACGAAGTACGAAGTACGAAGTACGAAGTACGAAGTACTTAGCCCAGAGCCC
>VBCY01000274.1:1747-2238 GCA_005882995.1 Betaproteobacteria bacterium | reverse complement strand
AACGAGTTCGGATTGCAGTTCCTGAAGTCGCGCCTGCGTCTGCTGATGTTCCGTCAGATCGCGGACAAACCCGGTGAAGTAGGGCACTCCGCCAGATTGCATTTCGCCGATCGAAAGATGCATCGGGAAAGTCGTTCCATCCTTGCGTTGGCCGGTTACGATTCGTCCAATGCCGATGATATGCCGCTCGCCGGTAGATCGGTAGCGTGCCATGTATCCGTCGTGGCGCGAGCGATCCGGGTTTGGCATCAGGATACTGACGTTCTGGCCGATGGCCTCCTGTTTAGAATAGCCGAATTGCCGCTCTGCGGCGCTGCTGAAGAACTGCATGATGCCATTGCCGTCGATGACAATCATGGCATCCGGAATTGTTTCCAGAATCGACTGCAGATGACCCTCGCGCGTTCGCAGCGCCTCTTCCAGCAGTTTCTCCTCGTTGATGTCGAGTACAATGCCGCTGAGATGGCGTGCCACGTCGTCCTTGTCCCGGA
>VBCY01000274.1:0-1697 GCA_005882995.1 Betaproteobacteria bacterium | reverse complement strand
GTAGCTGACCGGGGCGGCATCGGAGACACCGAAAAGTCTCCGGGTGGTTTCCGACCAGACTAGCTCCCTGGTGGAGAGATCGAGATCCCAGCCGCCGACGCCTGCGCCCTCGGCACCCCGTCGAAAACGCTCGTCGTGAACACGGCCATCGGATGATGATAGAGTTGTAATTCTCACGCGCAGCCTTCGCCTCTCGGCACCCAGATCGACAACGTACGAACGGATTCTGCCTGGTCCACCAATTATGATCCGAACGGCCGGTCCTGCTCAAGCGAGGACTGTTAGTTTCCTCCAGCTGGCCCGCGCAATTTTCGACGATTTGCTGAATTTGCAGAAGGGAACGCGCAGATTCGTTGATCTAGCTCATTTCGGCCCCCGGCCTCCGATCTAGAAGACAGCCTAGGATCATGATCCGGGAGGGATCAATGACGTATGCGACTGTCATGGTCGGCATGGCCCTCGACCAGTCGAATGAGGCCCGCCTGGAGGTGGCCGGGCAGCTGGCGGAGCGCTTCGTCTCCACGGTGATCGGCATCGCCGCAGCCGAGTTCAGCCCACCGCTTTATTTCACGGACGGCGAGCAGGCCGAAAAGGTGATCGATCAGGGCCGGGCGGCTGTCAAAAACCGACTGGCGGACCTGGAAGCTGAATTTCGTGCGGCCATGCAAAACCGCGCGACCGAGGCTGAATGGCGTTCGGCCGAGGACTTTCCGGCGCGATACATCATCCCGGAAGCACGCGCTGCCGACATTATCGTCGTCGGGGAAGCCCGCGGCGGGATCGGCGATCCGTTTTCGCAAATCGATCCGGGCGATCTCGTCATGCAGGCTGGGCGACCGCTCCTGGTCGTTCCCGACACTTGCAACTGGCTGGATTTGCGAAGCGTCCTGATTGCCTGGAAGGATACGGCCGAGGCGAGGCGAGCCCTCGCCCATGCGCTGCCGATGCTCCGTAAAGCAACGGACGTTGCGGTCGTCGAAATTGTCGAGGGACAGGTCGACCGGGCCGCGGCTTTGTCGCGGGTCAAGGATGTAGCGGCGTGGTTGTCACGACATGGCGTGCGTGCCTCCGAACGGGTATCCGACGAATGCGGCGATGCGGCCACGCAACTGGAGAGAATCGCATCGGAGGTTGGAGCCGGCGTGATCGTTGCAGGCGCTTACGGGCATTCGCGGCTTCGCGAATGGATCCTCGGCGGCGTAACCCGGCGGCTCATCAATCCTTCAAATCGCTGCTCATTGCTGTCGCGCTGATTTGACCTCGATCAACACCACGTACGGTGAAGGATGCTTGAATTCGCATTCAACCCCGAATGAGGATCAAGACTTGTATACCTTCCTCGAACAAATCGTCGCAGACCATATGACGCGTGACGTCAAGACCGCAACGCGGACCCTGACGCTACGCGAACTCGGTGATTTGTTCGAGCGGGACGATTTCAATGCCTATCCGGTCGAGGAAGGCTCGCAGATGGTCGGTCTGGTCTCGAAGTTCGATTACCTTGCCTGCTTCGTCTTTACCCCGGCTCACATGATACCGCGCTATGATGATCTGATGAAGCGGACGGTCGCGGATGTCATGACCTCGGAGTTCGTTTATGTCGGGACAGAGACGAAGCTGACCAGGGTGCTTCAGCTCATGATTGACCATCGTCTCAGAAGCATACCGGTGATCGATAGCGACCAGCGACTTGCGGG
>VBCY01000039.1 GCA_005882995.1 Betaproteobacteria bacterium | reverse complement strand
GCAACCGCGCTGATCTGCGACCCGGACCTCGTGATTCTCGACGAGCCAACCACCGCGCTAGACGTCACCGTCGAAGCGGAAATTCTCGATCTGCTGGACGAGTTGCGTCGTCGCCGCCGTCTTTCGATGCTGTTCATCACCCACAATCTCGGCCTCGTTAACCGGATTTGCGACACGGTGTGCGTGCTGTACGCGGGAAGCGTGCTCGAGTACGGGCCGACGGCCGATGTGCTGCGCCGACCGGCGCATCCCTATGCTGCCGGTCTGCTCGCTTCGATGCCGCGACTCGACACTGCGCACCGCCGGGCGCGTCTCGCACCGATTGCGGGCAAGTTTCCGGATCTCACCCGATTGCCTTCCGGGTGCATTTTTCATCCGCGTTGCAGCTACGCTGAAGCGACCTGTCGCGATACCGAACAGACGCTGGTCCGAATCGATGCGCGACACGAGGTGCGCTGCTGGAAATCGCGTGCCACGATGAGCGCGGGCACCGCCGCTACCTCGTCGCAGGGTGGGATCGCGCGGCCCAGTGCCGGAAATGCGCGAACCGCTTTGCTGGACGTGCGGGACCTGCACAAGGTCTATGCACTCGGCACGCGGCTGGCCGCTGCTCGATTGCCCGTCCCGGGTACCCGCGCAAGCGTACCGTGGCTTCGTCTTGCTCGCCGCAGGGTTCGCGCACTGCGCGGCGTTTCGCTCTCCGTCTCCGCCGGCGAGACCCTCGGCCTCGTCGGCGAAAGCGGCTGCGGCAAGTCGACGCTCGGTCGCACCATCGTCCGCTTGCTCGAGCCGTCGAGCGGATCCGTTCGTTTCGAAGGACGCGACATTGCGACGGCGGATCGCAGGCAACTTCGGAGCTTTCGCGGTCTCGCCCAGATCGTGTTCCAGAATCCGGTTTCGTCGCTCAATCCGCGCAAGACGGTCGGTGCGACGGTCGGCCGCGCGCTCGCGAACTTCTCGCCAATGCCGCCCACGGCCGCGCGGGCGCGGGTGGGCGAGATACTGGAACAGGTCGGACTTGCCGCCAGCTATGCCGAGCGCTTTCCGCATCAGTTGAGCGGCGGCGAGCGGCAGAGGGTCGGCATCGCCCGTGCGCTCGCGACCGGTCCAAAATTCATCGTATGTGACGAGCCGGTGTCGGCCCTCGATGTCTCGGTGCAGGCCACGGTGCTCAACCTGCTTGCTGATCTGCGCGACAAGCTGGGGCTGTCCTACCTGTTCATCTCGCACGATCTCTCGGTGGTGGCGCACATCGCCGACCGGATCGCCGTGATGTACGCCGGAGTCATCTGCGAGGAATCGCGTGCCACGATGAGCGCGGGCACCGCCGCTACCTCGTCGCAGGGTGGGATCGCGCGGCCCAGTGCCGGAAATGCGCGAACCGCTTTGCTGGACGTGCGGGACCTGCACAAGGTCTATGCACTCGGCACGCGGCTGGCCGCTGCTCGATTGCCCGTCCCGGGTACCCGCGCAAGCGTACCGTGGCTTCGTCTTGCGCGCCGCAGGGTTCGCGCACTGCGCGGCGTTTCGCTCTCCGTCTCCGCCGGCGAGACCCTCGGCCTCGTCGGCGAAAGCGGCTGCGGCAAGTCGACGCTCGGTCGCACCATCGTCCGCTTGCTCGAGCCGTCGAGCGGATCCGTTCGTTTCGAAGGACGCGACATTGCGACGGCGGATCGCAGGCAACTTCGGAGCTTTCGCGGTCTCGCCCAGATCGTGTTCCAGAATCCGGTTTCGTCGCTCAATCCGCGCAAGACGGTCGGTGCGACGGTCGGCCGCGCGCTCGCGAACTTCTCGCCAATGCCGCCCACGGCCGCGCGGGCGCGGGTGGGCGAGATACTGGAACAGGTCGGACTTGCCGCCAGCTATGCCGAGCGCTTTCCGCATCAGTTGAGCGGCGGCGAGCGGCAGAGGGTCGGCATCGCCCGTGCGCTCGCGACCGGTCCAAAATTCATCGTATGTGACGAGCCGGTGTCGGCCCTCGATGTCTCGGTGCAGGCCACGGTGCTCAACCTGCTTGCTGATCTGCGCGACAAGCTGGGGCTGTCCTACCTGTTCATCTCGCACGATCTCTCGGTGGTGGCGCACATCGCCGACCGGATCGCCGTGATGTACGCCGGAGTCATCTGCGAGGAAGGGCCGACCGCTGCCATCCTCGCGCCACCCTATCATCCGTAGACCGAGACGCTGCTTTCGGCGATTCCCTCCGCCGACCCTGCCCAGCCGCAATGCACGCGGGTCCGGCCACGCACCGCTGAAGGCCCCACCGAACGCGCAGCCCCAGGATGCTGCTTCGCGCGCCGCTGCCCGCGGACGCTGGGAAGCGTGTGCGAACAAACGCCGCCGCCCACGATCGAGGCTGCGCCGGGCCACCGCATCGCCTGTCACCTGCCGCTCGACCAGTTGCGGCGGATGCCGCCCGTGGTCCGCGCAAATTGACCAACGACAGCGCGGATTCTGCAATGATCCATCTTCCGGAGCGCGACCCGTGAGCGACAAGATCGAAATACCGGCCAATTACGTGACGGGCGTGCTGGGCGCGTCCGGTGGCTACGACGAAGGTCACCTTATCGCCGCAGACGACCCGCGACGCATCTGCGGTATCGCCACCTTTCTCAAGGCGCCGCTGCTCAATGATGCCGTCGATCCGACCATCGGGATCGTCGGCATCCCATTCGACGGCGGCAGTTCGCGCACCGCCGGTGCGCGCTTCGGACCGCGTGGCGTGCGCGACAGTAGCTTCCGCGTGAGCGGCTACAACGCGGAGCTGGACGTGCGCCCGTTTGACGTTCACCGCATCGCCGACTGCGGCGATGTTCTCGTGTCGCCCTTCTCCATCAGCGACACCTACCGCTCGATCGAGCGCGCCGTGTCATCGCTGATCGCACGCGGTCTGATCCCGATCTCGGTTGGCGGCGACCACTCGATCACGCTGCCGATCCTGCGGGGTCTCCACGCACGCCACGGCCGCGTCGCGATCGTTCACTTCGACGCCCACTGCGATGTATCTGACACGCAGTTCGGCCAGCCCTATCATTACGGCAGCGTGTTCCGGCGCGCCGTGGAGGAGAACCTCATCGCGTCGGGAAAGATGGTGCAGATCGGCATCCGCAAGCACTATCACAAGGGCGAGCTCGAGTTCGTCCGCGGGCACGATATCGAGGTCATCACGTCGCGCGAGCTGAAGGCCATGGGCGCCGACATCCGCGCCTCGCTTGCGGCGCGGCTCGACCGCCTTAAAGGTCATAAGGTCTACGTGACCTTCGACATCGATTTCGTCGATGCGGCAAGTGCGCCCGGCGTGGGCAGCCCCGAACCATTTGGTCCAAACAGCTTCGAGGCGGTCGAAGCGCTGCGAGCGGTGACGGCGGTTGCCGACGGCATCGTCGGCTGCGACCTGGTCGAGATCTCGCCACTGCACGACGTCGGCCAGACGACGACCTATCTCGGCGCCCAGCTCCTCTTTGAGATGGTGTCGATCATTCCGCCCACGCGAAACGTGTGATTACCAGAGCCAAGCCGCGCCTATCATTGACGAGTTGAACCACCGGGGATTTGCGACATGCCTTCACCGCTTACCGTTCCGCCTAAACACGGCCACAAGACTCTGCTGTACGCGGAGCTTGCCACTGATCTTGACCATCTCGACGCGCACATCGCCGTACTCGGGATTCCCTATGGCTCGCCGTACAACATCGACGAGGTTACGAACGACCAGACCAATGCGCCGACCGCAGTGCGCCAGGCGAGCGATCGCGTCATTCGCTCGCTCGAACGTTACGACTTCGACGTCGGCGGACCGCTGCTCGATGGCCGAGCCATCAAGTTCGTTGACTGCGGCGACGTGCCGGGTGACGTACGCGATCTCGGCAGTCACTACGTCCGCGCCGAACAAGCCGTGCGCAAGATTCTTGCCGCTGGCGCCTTGCCTATCGTCATCGGGGGCGATCACGGCATCACCATCCCGGTGCTGCGCGCGTATGAAGGACGTGGTCCCGTTACGCTGGTGCACATCGATGCCCACCTCGACTGGCGCGACAACGTTAATGGCGTCAAGGATGGCTACTCGAGCCCGATCCGGCGCGCATCCGAGATGGCGCACATGGACCGCATCTTCCAGATCGGCATTCGGGCGCAAGGCAGCGCGCGCCAGGAGGAAGTCGACGCCGCGCTCGCTTACGGTGCGCAGATCATCACGGCGTACGAACTGCACGATGTGGGCATGGACGCGGTGCTGGAGCGTATTCCCGCGGGCGGCAAGTATTACCTGACCATCGACGCCGACGGCATGGATCCGGCGGTCATGCCAGCGGTCGCCGGCCCGGCTCCGGGTGGCGTCACGTTCCACCAGGCGCGCAAACTGATCCACGGCCTCGTACGGAAGGGCCGTGTGGTCGGCATGGACATTAACGAAATCACTCCGTCGCGCGACCTCAACCGCATCACTTGCATCACTGCGGGCCGGCTGATCGTGAACCTGATTGGCGCCGCCGTGCGCGCGAACTATTTCGACGCATCACCTGCTTCTGCTAAAGCGAAGCGAATCATGGCGTGAGGGAAATGTGCATCGAGCTGGACATACCGCTGCGAAGCGATTGAAAGGGCATACATAATAGATGTAGTACCGCACTCGGGGCAGGGTCACACGACGCACACCCTTTACACGGCTGCGACGAGCCGGCGCACCTATCCCAGGCTGCGCGCACAGAACAGTCAGCATCTCAGCAACGTCGGCGAATCAAAACCGTCTCAACCTTAGTATCTCGCACGTCCGCCCGACATGTCGAATACAGCTCCCGCATTCAACCGGCCCGCGTCGCTTGCGAGCCAAGCCGCGAGTTCCGCTACCTCTTCGGCCGTTCCCAATCGTTTCATCGGGCTATCGGCGATCATTTTTTCGACAACGTCCGGCCCGAGGCCGCGAATCATGTCGGTGTCGATTGGCCCCGGGGCGATGCAATTGACGAGGATATTCTGGCCGATGACCTCGCGGCTCAGCGCCTTAGTGAACGCGATTACGCCCCCGCTCGCCGCAGAGTAGACCGCCAGACCCGGCACACCCTCCTTACCCGCGAGTGATCCCAGGTTGATGATTCGTCCACCGCCGTCGCGGATGAGCCGCGGCAACACCGCTTGGGTGACCTGCATCGTACCTAGCAAGTTAACAGCAACAATGCGCTGCCAGTCTTTGCGCGCATGTGATTCGAAAGCGTTGGCTACGCTTAGGTATCCGGCGTCGTTGACGACGATATCGATGCGTTTGCCGGGAAACGTGCGCTCCAGCGCTCTCGCGATCTCATCTGGCTGTGTGACGTCCACCACCTCGCTTTGCACTTGTTCGGCGCGCACCTCCAGCTGGTCCCACACCCATACGTTAGCTCCACTCGCGACGAACCGTTCCACGGTCGCCCGCCCTATGCCCTTCGCGCCTCCCGTAACCAGCGCGCACTTTCCGGAAAGATCGTATGTATTCGCCATGCCAGTCTCCTTGGGAGTGCGGCCAACGCTGAGGCAATCTACGACGCACTTTGGACGAGTGTCAACCCCAATTTGGGGTGCTTAGCTACCCACCCGTCAAGGCATTCCCGATGGGGGACGCGGTGCTCGCATCCCTCGCGCAAGCGGTCGGCTGCGCCGCGATAGACGCCCGATTCCGGCGAAGAGAGTTGCAGCTTGCCGGACTCCAGGAATGAAGGCATGCGTACGGATGTTCCCCGGGTTCGGGACGCGCTACGCGCCGTGCTTGGCGACGTGCAACTGATCGAGGAAACGGCTCGGTGTTCGCCGAATGTGACAACGCCGCCGAGAGGCTCTTGCTTGCCGTCGGCGGCGTGTCGTGAGCGGCCCGAGACATAGGTAACAAGGCGTACCGGCCCACTGTGCCAGGATAGTTGTCGCGTCGTTCGAATTTGAACCTCTGAGGGGGCGAGAACTCGACGACGACATGACCAAGCCGTTCTCCGTGGCCTTCAAACAGAAGATGGTCCAGCGGCTCACCGGGAAGAGTGCAGTGAGTGCATCGCAACTGGCTCGAGAGATGGGAGTCCGACAGCAGAACTTATCGCGCTGGCGGCAGGAGGCGCGTAGTCTGCCAAACGTGATCGACAAACTGAAGCGCGCCGGGCGCGAATGGACCGTCGAGCAGAAGGCCCGTGTCCTCGCCGAGGCTTCCAAACTTGATGGCGAGGAGCTGATCGCCTACCTCGAACGCGAGGCGGTAAAACTCGCCGAATACGAGCAATGGCGCATTGCCCTTGACGAGGGCGGACCGTCCTCAGTGTCGACGAATAGACGCATTCGCGAGCTCGAGCGCGAGCTCGCTCGCAAGGAGAAGGCACTCGCCGAAGCGGCGGCGCTGCTCATTCTCAAAAAAAAAAAGTGGAGTCACTCTACGGGGAGGACGAGGACGACGACATGAACGGGAAGAACGAGAAGTGATTCTCGAACTTATCGCGAAGGCGCAGACGTCAGGCGTACGTCTCGCGCCTGCGTGTGGCGTGCTCGGCATCTCGGCTCGGACTATCGAGCGCTGGCGTGTTGAGCCCGAGGCTGGCGATCGTCGGTGCGGACGCATGTGCCTCGCGCATCCACAGTGCACCGGGCGACTGGCCCGAATCAGGTGTGGAGCTCAGAGGCGCTGTTTCGCACGCTGAAGCACACGCCAGCGCACCCGCGGCTGCCCTTCGCCGACTTCACGTCCGCGAACCGCTGGGTGACTCGCTTCGTCGCTTGGTATAACGGCACTCACCGCCACAGCGCGATCCGGTACGTGACACCCGACCAACATCATCACGGGCGCGAACGCGCGGTCCTCGCCAGTCGCCACGAACTGTACGAAAGCATGCGCCGAGCGAACCCGGAGCGCTGGAGCGCTTCGACGCGCAACTGGTTGCCCGTCGGGCTCGTCGTGCTCAACCCAGAACGCGCTCCGCATCACGCTGTTGCGTGACGACGCGACAACAACCTTGATACTCACCGCCGGACACATAGGTAACACTTTCCGCCTTCGAGCGGGAGGTGTCTATGCCGTGGAAGGAGTGTTCGGTAA
>VBCY01000273.1 GCA_005882995.1 Betaproteobacteria bacterium | reverse complement strand
TGTGGAATACCTTGCTGGCCCCAGGCTCATTCGCAGGTAAATTGGTAGCGTTGCCCTGGAACCTTGTTTTCCCCCCTTGGATCAAGGACCGCTACCGCATGGGTTATCAGATGGGAAGGCTTGCCCGTCTGATCCGTGACAGAAGCTGAGCTGGCTGCTCGCGAGCAACGCCGCCACTGACGCCATGAGGCAAGTTTTAACGACCCACGCGCAAGCAGTTGCCGATAGCTTCGATCTGGCGCATCTTTCGCCGGAGTTCTACGCCGATCCGTATCCGACGTACCACGCGCTGCGCACGCATGCGCCGGTAAAGCGCCTCGAGAATGGATCGTGGTTTCTCACACGTTACGAAGACATCCTTCCCGTCTATCGTGATCCGAAGATCTTCAGCTCCGACACCACACGACCAGCCTCATCTTCAACGATCCGCCGCTACATACCGGCATCCGCCGCTCGATCGTCGGCGCGCTGACGCAGCGGCATATTACGGCGATGGAGCCAGGTCTGATCAAGCTTGTCGACGAGCTGCTTGAAGCGATGGCGCGCAAGAATGAAGTCGATCTGATCGAGAAATTCGCCGCCGCCATTCCGATCGGCATCATCGGCAATCTTCTCGGCGTGCCGGAGCAGGAACGTGGACCGCTGCGCGAGTGGTCGCTGTGCATCCTCGGAGCGCTCGAGCCGGTGCTTACGCCCGAGCGAGCCAACGACGGCAACCGCGCCGTCACCGAATTCCTGACCTATCTGAAAACGCTCGTCGACGAGCGACGCGCGCATCTGCGCGACCCGGCGACCGATGTGCTGACTCGCCTGATCCTCGGCGACGAAGAAGGCGAGCGCCTGACGGAAAACCAGCTCCATCATCAGTGCATCTTCTTGCTCAACGCCGGGCACGAGACCACGACCAATCTGATCGGCAATGCGCTCTACGCGCTCACGGAGTGGCCGGATCAGAAGGCTAGGTTGCTGGAACAACTTGTGAGCGTCGAGTCGTTCAAGACAGCGGTGGAAGAGTTCCTGCGGTTCGACAGCCCGGAGCAGCTCGGCAACCGCATCACCACGCAGGAAGTCGAAGTCAGCGGCATCCGATTGCCACCCGATTCACGCATCAACATCTGCATCGGCGCCGCCAACCGCGATCCGGGGCAATTCCGCGACCCCGATCGTCTCGATCTCAGTCGCGACCCCAACCGCCACGTCGCCTTTGGATTCGGCATTCACACGTGCGCCGGATTGAACCTGGCGCGGCTTGAAGCAAGGGTCGCGCTGTCGCGCTTCCTCGCGCGATTCCCGCGCTACGCGCTGTCGGGAGAACCCGTGCGTGGCGGGAGGGCGCGCTTTCGCGGGTTCCTGCATCTCCCCGCGCGGCTCGAATTCTGAAACGGATCGCTCAGTCTGGCGCCAGGAAGACCGTCCTTACGTAGAGATAGGCGACGAACTCATCCACGACGCTCCGAACTCCCTCGCTGGAACGCCACCAGTGATCCGGATCGAAGCGTCGGTCCGGAATCGAGATGACGCCCACCTTGACGGCGTCGCCAAAAGCCTTTTCGTAGAGTAGGCGGGACCTCCGGGCGTGAGCGCCCACCGTCACGACGTCGATTGACGCGGAAGTGAGCCCTTCATGCTGCAGCCAGTCCTTGACTGTCATGGCTGCGTGGAATGTTCGATCCTTGTGGATTTGCGGCGAGGACACCATCACTACCATGTCCGCGGGAAGGCCGAAACGGATCAGTTTTTCGGCGCCGGAGTGCTCTTGCAGGTCGTCGGAAAGATCGCCATCGTATTGCAGCGTCGTGGCCGCAATCGCTTTCTGGTAGCCTCCTCGGCGAAACTGAGCCGCAGCCTCGCGGTAGGCGTAAACCGGCATCCACCCTTCAACCACCAGGAATTGTCCCCCGACCGGGCTCGAAACCGACAAGAAGCTACCAAGGTTACGACGCAACAAGGCCCAGCGCTAACAGTCGGCCCGTCCAGCTAAGGCTCCAGTGTTCTCGGCGTACCAGCAGAAGGTTGACGAGCGCGGCCGAATCCCGCGAACTGCGCGCAACGCCCCACGAATCGCTCGTGCCCGTACCTTGGTGTTTGCTAGGCGCGCTATCCAACACGCTGACGACCCGATCCTACACAACGACCCGGTCTTAAGCCGTTCTCGCCCAGCTTCTGCTCGCAGCGCGCACCGAGGCGAGATCTCTGAGCGCATCAGCGATCGCATCGGTTTGCTCGACACTCAGCTCCGCGAACATCGGCAGCGAAAGCACCTCAGCCGCCGCGCTCTCGGAGTGAGGGAAGTCGCCGGCGGAGTATCCCAGGTCGGCAAATGCCGGAAGGAGATGCACGGGGAAAGGGTAGTGGATTCCCGTCTGGATGCCTTGCGCGAGCAAAGTTTCCTGCCAACGTTGCCGCTCGCTGTTTCGTACTGCATAGATGTGATAAACGTGCCGAGCGTACGGCATGCATTCCGGGGTAGGGATTCCGCTGCCCGCCAAAGACCGATCGTAGCGATCCGCCGCTGCGCGGCGACCTTCGGTCCATCGATCCAGGTGGCGTAGCTTGACCCTAAGCACCGCCGCCTGGAGGCTCTCCAGTCGGTAGTTGTAGCCCTTCAAGACATGGTCGTACTTTTTCTCTGCGCCCCAGTCGCGGAGCATTCTAATCGTGCGTGCATGGCCAGAATTGTTGGTGACCACCATCCCGCCTTCACCGTAGGCACCCAGGTTCTTGCCAGGATAGAAGCTGAAGCATCCGAGGTCGCCGATGCTTCCCACGCGGCGTCCCTTGTACTCGGCACCGTGAGCTTGGGCTGCATCTTCAATAACAACCAGACCATGGCGACGTGCGAGCTCCAGTATGGGATCCATGTCAGCGGGCTGCCCGTATAGATGCACCGGAACAATCGCTTTTGTTCTCCCGGTGATTGCCGCCTCGATAGCGGTAACGTCCATGGTGAAACTTCGGGGATCGATATCGACAAAGACCGGCGTCGCGCGTGCATAGTCAACCGCCGAAACCGTCGCCATGAAAGTGAACGGAACGGTGATCACTTCATCGCCGGGTCCGATGCCCGCGGCCAACAGCGCGAGATGCAGGGCGCTGGTGCCACTGTTGACCCCTATGCCGTGGGCAGCCTGACAGTGCGCTGCGAACTCAGTTTCGAATGCAGAGACTTCACTTCCGAGCGTAAATTGGCAACTATCCAGCACGCCTTGAATCGCGGCGTTGACTTCAGCTTTGATCGACGCGTACTGAGTTTTCAGATCGACAAACGGGATCACGATGGTTTCCCCTTGCGCTGTATGTGAACGGTTTCGCCCTTCCCTCGCATGGAGCTGGTCGCGGCTTCGATCAGCTCGACTACTCGCAGCCCGAGTCCACCGTCGGTTTCGGGCACCTTCTGGTTTTCGATGCAATCGACGAAATGCTGGCTCGCGACGCTCAGTGCCTCAGTGTTCGGCAGGTTCGGCGCCCACATGTCGCCGGTACGGTAGCCGACGCGGAGGTCGTGGATCTTGCGCGGATCGTCGGTAAAGCTCACTCCCTTGTCGTATACCTTGATCTTCTCGCTCGGCTCGAGGTCGTTGTAGATGATCATCTTCTTGCTCCCGCCGACCAGGATCTGGCGCACCTTCACCGGCGCGAGCCAACTGACGTTGGTGTGCGCGATGATCCCGGAGTCGTAGAACAAAGTGATATAGGCGAGGTTCTCAGGCGTGCCTGGAAAATGGTTGGTGCCGCTCGCGGACACCGCTACCGGGTGCTCGCCGAAGAGATAATCGAGAATCGAAAAATCATGCACCGCCAGGTCCGAGATGACGCTGACGTCCCGCTGGAACAACCCGAGATTGACCCGAGTTGAATCGTAGTAGTAG
>VBCY01000272.1 GCA_005882995.1 Betaproteobacteria bacterium | reverse complement strand
TGACGGCACAGGCAGAACGCTACAAGGCGCTGGTCGGGAATAACGCTGTCAGCAAGCAGGATTACGACAACGCCGTTTCGTCGGCAGGGCAGGCCCAGGCCGCCGTCGCATCGGGCAACGCCGCGGTCAACACCGCACAGATCAATCTCGGCTACACCGACGTGCTATCACCGATCAGCGGCCGCGTTAGCATCACGATGGTCACTGAGGGGGCGTACGTGCAAGCGAGCCAAGCGACGCTGATGGCCACGGTGCAACAAATCGACCCGATGTACGTCGACCTGACGCAATCGAGCGTCGAAGGCTTGCAGTTGAGGCGCGACGTCGCGACCGGCAAAGTGACGCTCAACGGTCCCAACCAGGCGAAGGTCAGGCTGATCCTGGAAGACGGACGCGAATACGAGGAGACGGGATCGCTGCAAACGACCGACATCACCGTCGACCAAACCACAGGGATGGTCACGGTGCGCACAATGTTTCCGAATCCGAAGTCGGTGCTGCTGCCGGGAATGTTCGTGCGCGCGCGCATCGAAGAGGGCGTGAACGAGAACGCGATCCTTGTGCCGCAAGCCGGCGTCACGCATAACCCGCAAGGCCAGGCAACGGCGTTCGTCGCGGGTCCCGATAACAAGGTACAACTGCGCACGCTGCAGCTCGGCGCCACGCACGGCGACCGGTGGGTCGTCGAAACCGGCCTCAACGAGGGCGACCGCGTCATCGTGGCCGGTTTGCAGAGAGCGCAGCCCGGAGCGACGGTCGTCGCGACCGAGGCACCGTCTGCGCAGCAGTCGGCGCCCACGCCCGCCGACGCCTCCGCCGCCAGCCCGCAGAACACGCCCGCGCCAAGGGTCGTCGCGGACGCGAAGCCGACGCAACAGCGCGCAGCTTCGACGCAAACGAAATAGCATCGGGCCCGCCACCATGGCCAAGTTCTTCATAGACCGACCGATCTTTGCGATCGTCATCGCGATCCTGATCTCACTCGCCGGCGCGCTGTCGATCGCGATGCTGCCGATCGAGCAGTATCCGACGATCGCGCCGCCGGCGGTGCAGATCAGCGCGCAGTACTCGGGCGCCTCCGCCGAAACGGTCGAGAACACCGTCGTGCAGGTGGTCGAGCAGGAACTGAGTGGCCTCGATCACTTGCTGTACATGTCGTCGACCTCGGACGATTCGGGTACCGCGACGATCATCGTCACGTTCCAGCCGGGGACGAATGCCGACATCGCGCAGGACCAAGTCCAGAACAAGCTCCAGCTCGCCACGCCGCAACTGCCGGCAGCGGTCCAGCAGGCGGGCATCAAGGTCACGAAATCGACGAACGGCTTCCTGCTGATCGCCGGCATCTACTCGAGCGACAAGAGCATGTCGAAGTTCGACATCGCCAACTATCTCGTTTCGCATCTGCAGGACCCGGTGAGCCGCATCAATGGCGTGGGCGCGGTGAACGTGTTCGGCACGCAATACGCGATGCGCATCTGGCTCGACGCCGACAAGCTCAACAGCTATCAATTGACGCCCGTCGATGTCAGCAACGCCATCCTGAGCCAGAACGTTCAGGTGGCCGGCGGTCAGCTCGGGGGAACGCCCGCGGTTTCGGGACAGCAGCTCATCGAGCGCGGCGCCGAGACGTACTTCGTCGATTCGCACTTCATGGGGCAGTCTGCCTCGGGCATCGGCGTACAGCTCGAGCCCGGCGCGAACGCGCTCGCCACGGCGAATGCCGTGCGGGCCAAGATAGAGCAGCTCAAGCCGTTCTTCCCGAAGGGCCTGGAGGTCGTCATCCGTACGATACGACGCCGTTCATCAAGATCTCGATCACCGAGGTCGTGAAGACATTGTTCGAGGGCATCGTGCTGGTGTTCCTCGTGATGTACCTGTTCCTGCAGAACTTGCGCGCGACGCTGATTCCGACGATCGCGGTGCCGGTCGTACTGCTGGGCGCGTTCGGCATCATGAACGCCGCGGGATTCACGATCAACGTTTTAACGATGTTCGGCCTCGTACTCGCGATCGGATTGCTCGTCGACGACGCCATCGTGGTCGTCGAGAACGTCGAGCGCGTGATGGCGGAAAAGGGACTGTCGGCGCTCGAGGCGACGCGCAAGGCGATGGGCCAGATCACCGGCGCACTGATCGGCGTCGCCGTGGTCCTGTCCGCCGTATTCATCCCAGTCGCGTTCTCCGGCGGCTCCGTCGGCGCAATCTACTGCCAGTTCTCGCTCACGATCGTGTCGGCGATGCTGCTGTCGGTGTTCGTCGCGCTGTCGCTCACGCCGGCGCTTTGCGCGCTGATCCTGAAGCCTGGCGACGCCAACCATGCGGAAAAGCGCGGCTTTTTCGGCGCGTTCAACCGCGGCTTCGAGCGCATGCGCGACCGATATCTGGGCGGCGCGAGTGCGGTGATCGGTGTGGTCGCCCTGCTGTTCATCCACATCCCGAGTTCGTTCCTACCGGTGGAGGATCAGGGCGTCGCCTACGTCATGATGCAGGCGCCGCCGGGCACGACGCAGGCCGTGACCGAGCAGTCGCTCGAGGACGTCGCGCAGTACCTTATGAAGCAGGAAGCCACCGCGGTGCAGATGACGTACGAGATCGCCGGCTTCAACTTCGCCGGGCGCGGCCAGAACCAGGGGATGGTGTTCGTGCGCTTCAAGGACTGGTCGCAGCGCAAAGCCTCCGATCTCTCCGTGCAGGCGGTGCTCGCGCGAACGGCCAAGCATTTTGCGTCGTACCAGCCGGCGCTGATCATTCCGATCAATCCGCCGTCGATCCCTGCGCTTGGAACCTCGTCGGGCTTCGATCTCGAGCTCGAGGATCAAGGCGGTGTCGGTCACGACAAGCTCGCGCAGGCGCGCGACCAGTTGATCGCCAGTGCGAGACAGGATCCGAATCTCGCGCTGGTGCGGGCGAACGGCCTCGTCGACATTGATCAGACATTTTCGATCGCGTGGGGCTCGAAGTATGTCAACAACTTCCTCGACACCGACGGCCGCATCAAGAAGGTCTACATCCAGGCGGACGCGCCGTTCCGCATGAATCCGGACGACTTGAACAAACTCTACGTGCGCAACGCCGTCGGCCCGATGGTCCCGTTCGGCGCATTCGCGACAGGACACTGGACCTGGGGTTCGCCGAAGCTCGAGCGCTACAACGGCGTATCGTCGTTCGAGATCCAGGGACAGGCAGCGCCCGGCCAGAGCACCGGCCAGGCGATGGCGCAGATGGAGCGCCTGATGGAGAATCTGCCGCCGGGCGTCGGCCACGAATGGACCGGCACGTCGCTGCAGGAGATCCAGTCGGGGTCGCAGGCACCCTATCTATACGCGCTGTCGATCCTGATCGTGTTCCTGTGTCTCGCGGCGCTGTACGAGAGCTGGACGGTGCCGATCTCGGTGATCAAGGTGGTGCCGCTCGGGATATTGGGTGCGCTGCTGGCGGCGTTTGCGCTGCATCTCGAGAACGACGTGTTCTTCCACGTTGGGCTGCTCACGACGATCGGATTGTCCGCTAAGAACGCGATCCTGATCGTCGAGTTCGCGAGGGACCTGGAGGCGCAGGGCAAGTCGGCGATGGATGCCGCGATTGAGGCAGCCAAGCTGCGTCTGCGACCGATCCTGATGACCTCACTTGCCTTCGTATTGGGCGTGCTGCCGCTGGCGATCGCGACCGGCGCCGGCTCGGGGAGCGAGAATTCGGTCGGCCGCGGCGTCATCGGGGGCATGTTGACCGCCACGTTCCTCGCGCCCTTCCTCGTGCCGATGTTCTTCCTTGTCATCACCGAGAAGGTGTTCAAGTCGAAGCGCGGCAAAACGGCGAACGCGGTGCTCGAACCGGCGCAGTCGGCGTCCTCCACGCCATGAAGACGCGGCGTATTTTCGCTGCGGCAACAGCGGCTCTGCTTCTGGCGAGTTGTTCGCTCCAACCGGTGTATGAGCGGCCGGCGCCGCCGGTCGCGGCCGCGTACCCGACCGGTGCTGCCTACAAGCTGGATGCCGGTAGCGGAACGCCGCCGGCGGTAGACATCGGATGGCGCGACTTCCTCAAGGATCCGCGGCTTCGGCGCCTGATCGAAATCGCGCTCGCGAACAATCGCGATCTGCGCGTTCAGGTCCTCAACATCGCGCAGGCGCAGGCGCAATATCGGATTCAGTGCTCCAATTTATTCCCGCAGCTCAGCGCCGGTGCGACCGAGTCGGCGCAACGCGCGCCGGCGGCGAGCGCAGGACGCAACGTTACGACGCACGACTATTCGGTCGGTCTATCGCTGTCTTCGTGGGAGCTCGACTTCTTCGGCCGCCTGCAAAGCATGAACGACCAAGCGCTGCAGCAATACTTCGCGACGGCGCAGGCGCGCAAGGCGTTCCAAATTGCGCTCGTTGCGCAGGTGGCGGACCAGTATCTTGCGATTCTCGCGGACGATGAACTGCTCGCGGTCACGCAGCATACGCTCGACACCGCGGAGGCATCGTTGAAGCTGACGCTGCTGCAATTCGAGAGCGGAACACAGAACGAGCAATCGGTGCAGCAGGCGAAGACCATCGTCGAGCAGGCGAAAGCGAATTATGCCGCGCAGGTTCGTGCACGCGCGCAAGACGAAAACATGCTCGTGCTCCTGATCGGCCAGCCGCTGCCGTCCGATCTGCCACCGGCGACGCCGCTCAATTCGCAATCGCTTCTTGCCGATATCCCCGCGGACTTGCCTTCGGACCTGCTGACACGACGTCCGGACATCATGCAGGCCGAAGCGAACTTGCGCGCGGCCAACGCAAACATCGGTGCCGCGCGGGCTGCATTCTTTCCTTCGATTACGCTGACCGGAAGCGCAGGACTGGAAAGCGCAGCGCTCGGCGCGCTCTTCCACGGTGCATCCTTCGCGTGGAGCTTCATTCCATCGATCGCAGTGCCGATCTTCGAGGGCGGCAGGCTCCGCGCGAGCCTCGATGTCGCCACCGTGCAAAAGGACGTCAACGTCGCGCAATACGACAGGGCGATTCAAACGGCGTTCCAGGAAGTCGCGAACGATCTGGCCGCGCGCGGCACGTACGACGACCAGGTCACGTCGCTCGAGCGCCTCGTTGCGGCGTCCCAGCGATATCTGGATCTCGCGCAACAGCGGTTTCAAAGCGGCGTCGACAGTTACTTGAATGTTTTGACCGCCCAAACGAACCTGTACAGCGCGGAGCAGATGCTGGTGTCGGTTCGCATGGCGCGTTTGACGACGCTCGTCAATCTGTACAAGGACCTGGGCGGCGGCTGGATCGAGCGAAGCGGCGATGCGCCGCCTCCCGCCGAGGATGTCGGTTCGCTGGCGCCGCACAACAACGCACCATGGGACCTCATGGACGCGATCCACCGGCAATGAACGATCCCCAGGTATCGCTCGAGCGGCACAATCGGATCGACGCCCTACTGCTAAGCTTCATCGCGTCGTATGTCGACACCGCGCTGTTCGTCGCGCTGCTCGGTTTTGCGTGGTGGTCGCGGCGCGTTTCACTCGCCCGTACGGCCCGAGCGCTGTTGGACGGTTACAGCTGTAATATGAACGCATCGTTTCCGTGACGGCCACCGATATACACTTATCCACACCGTGCTTGCCATGAACACTGCGATCGCCCCGCACGTTCTCGCCATCGACGACGACCCGGCGATGCGAGAGCTCATCGCCGACTATCTCGGCGAGAACGATTTGCGTGTCACCACCGTCGCCACGGGCGAAGAAATGACGCGCGTCCTGTCCGAGCAGGCCATCGACGTCATCGTGCTGGACCTGCGCCTCACGGGCGAGGACGGCATGGAACTCGCACGTAAGGTGCGTGCCGAATCGACGATCCCGATCATCATGGTGACGGGAAGGAAGGAGGAGGCCGATCGCGTCATGGGACTCGAGCTCGGCGCCGACGACTACATCACGAAGCCGTTCAGTCCGCGTGAGCTCCTTGCTCGCGTTCGCGCGGTGTTGCGTCGCTATAAGCTCGTGCAAGACCTTCTGCCGGCGCGGGACGAGAAGCGACGCGCGTACCGCTTTGGCGGCTGGGAATTGAATCTGCGCACGCGGCGTCTTACATCGCCGAAGGGCGAACGTATCGAACTCACGAACGGCGAGTTCAGCTTGCTGCAGGCGTTTTGCGCGGCGCCGGGGCGGATTCTTTCGCGCGATCAGCTGCTCGAGCTCTCCAGGCTCAACCGCGCCGAAGTCTACGACCGTTCGATCGACGTCCAGATTCTCAGGCTCCGCCGCAAGATCGAGCCCGATGCGTCAAATCCAGAGTACATCAAGACCGAGCGCGGTGCCGGCTACCTGTTCGACGTGCCCGTCGAAGTCTTGCGCTGATCATTCGCGCCCACCGTTGCGCTTGTAACGGCATGCCCTCGCGGCGAAACCCAATCGAAGCGGCGATGCGATTCAATGATCGTATCGAGTTGCGGCTGGGTTCCGCGCAGGGACTGGGTGATGTCGAGCATTGTGATTATCGACGACGACGCGCTGATGCGGTCGCTGCTGGCTGAATGGCTGACGGCGGAGGGATATCGCGTGAAGGTGGCGAGCAACGAAAGTTCCCAGTCGACCCCGGCTGTCGATCTGCTTATCATCGATGTGTATATGCCGCGCCACGTTGGCGTCGAGCGACTGCGCAGGATACAACGCGCATACCCCGGCGTGCCCATCATCGCCATTTCCGGACAGTTCCGTGCAGGTGTCGAATGCGAAGGACTGGCCGCGCGGTCGCTCGGCGTACATGGCGTCATCGCGAAGCCGTTCGGCCGGCGAGCGTTCCTGGAAGCAGTTCGCTCCGTGATTGGCCCACGGCGTGTCGCGGCCGGCTGACGAATGGATTCGATCGACCAGAATCGTTCAATCAAGGATTCCATGCAACCCGCGCCGTTGCGGCGCTGGGTCGTCTTGCTCGGCGTGCTGTTCATTGTCGCCAACTGCGCGACCGATGCGTACGATCAGTGGCGCGCTTATCATTTTGCCATCGCGGATACGAGTCGAGAGCTCGTCAACACGGCGCGCATACTTGCCGGCCAAACCGAGGGAACGCTGAAGACCGTCGACGTTTTGCTGCGCGACGTTGCCGATAGCTACGCGCGCATCGATCCGACCGCGCGCATTCACGATATCGACGCGGCGCTTGCCGGTCGTGTCGAAGGCTTGCCGCAGGTGCTCACGCTGAGCATCACCGACTCGGAGGGCGTTGTCCGGTATCGCTCGGGCCCTTTCAACCCGGAGATGCCTACGAGCCTTGCCGATCGTTCGTATTTCGTTGCGCAGCGCGACAATCCCGCGCTGGGCCTGTTCGTCAGCGAGCCGGTCGTAACGAAAGTCGAGGGGCGAGCCGCAATCGCCCTCTCGCGACGGGTCAGGAACGACTCCGGACAATTCACCGGGATCGTGAGCGCCACGATCGATCTCGACAAGTTCCAGCAGTTCTATCACCAGATCAATCTCGGCCCGCACAGCGCGATCCTTCTGCTGCACGACAACGGAACGCTCGTCGTGCGCGAGCCGCCGGCGTTGGACAATGGGGCGCTGGTCGCGCAGCTCTCGAGCGAATCGGCAACGCGCATGGTGTCGCCGATCGACGGGGCTCCGCGGTTCATCGCGGGCGCGCACGTCGATGGCTTTCCACTGATTGCCGCAGTTGCCAGAGACGAAGCCGCCGTCCTCGATCGGTGGCGCGACGAGGCTGCGCGTGTCGCGATTCAAGACTTGGTTGTCGGCACGGTTATCGCGCTGGCCATTATCGCCTTGGTTCACCAGCTGCGCCGCGTCGAGTTCGGCGAGCGCGCGCTGCGCGAAAGCGAAGAGCGCTATGCGCTCGCGATGGAAGGCGCGAACGAAGGCCACTTCGACTGGAACCTGCAAGGTGGGCCGTCGTTCATTTCGCCGAAGCTGCGGCAGCTGCTCGGACTGCGGGCAGACTTGGCGTTGACGAGCCGAGAGGAGGCGTTGGCCGCCGCGGATGTGCACGCCGACGACCGGCGCAGACTGGAGGCGGCCGACTGTGAACACATCGAAGGACGCACCAATCGCGTCGAAATCGAATATCGGGTTCGTCAGGCCGACGGTGAATGGCACTGGCTGCAGGTGCGGGGGCGTTGCATACGCGATTCCGCGGGCACGCCGTACCGATTCGTCGGATCCGCTATCGATATCACGGAACGCAAGAGGGCCGAAGCCGACAAGGATCGCCTCGAGATGCAATTGCGGAAGTCGCAGAAGATGGAGGCGATGGGCACGCTGGCCGGCGGCATCGCGCACGACTTCAACAACATCCTCGGCGCGATCCTCGGCTTCGGCGAGCTTGCGCAAAAGACCGCCGCCGAGAACAGCGTCATGCGCCGCTATATCGACAACGTGATGCATGCGGCCGGTAGGGCCAAGGCACTGGTCGAACGAATCCTCGCATTCAGCCGCAGCGGGCTCGGCGAAGGCACACTGGTCAACATTCAGGCCGTGACCGCGGAAACGCTCGACTTGCTTGCCGCATCGTTGCCGGGGCGCATACAGCTTGCGCGGAAGCTCGATGCAGGCGACGCCGCGGTGATCGCCGATCCGACGCAACTTCATCAGGTCGTCATGAACCTGTGCACGAACGCCGTTCAGGCGATGCCGGCCGGCGGCATGCTGGAACTTCGTCTCGAACGCGCAGAGCTGCGCGAGCGCCGCTCAGTTTTTCATGGCGAACTGACACCCGGTCCGTATGTTTGCCTCACTGTACGCGACACGGGTAGTGGCATCGAGCCTCAAGTGCTGGATCGCATGTTCGACCCCTTCTTCACGACCAAAGGCGTCGGAGTCGGTACGGGTCTCGGTCTGTCGCTCGTGCACGGTATCGTCGCAGACCTCGGCGGTGCGATCGACGTGGCGACCGTAGTCGACGAAGGTACGACGTTCACGATCTGGTTGCCGGTCAAAGGGTCGGCGCCTCCCCCCACGGCGGAGATCGCGAAAGAGCTTCCGCGCGGCAATGGCGAAGTCGTCATGGTTGTC
>VBCY01000271.1 GCA_005882995.1 Betaproteobacteria bacterium | reverse complement strand
CCCCTTACCCCCATTGTTTGTCAACGTGCCGGGGCAGCACTCGCGATCGCTTATCCGGAGGCGAAGCGGCGAGCAACCAGGACGAAAGTGTCGCGGTAGGGAAAGGCGCTGGAGATGAAGAAACGGATGCGTCGGGTATTGCGCACGATGACCGCGCCGACCTTGAGCAGCTTGCCGCGCAGGGTGCTCATCTGAGCGCGGGCCCACTCGGTGCCGGCGAGGCCGATATTGCGCAGCCGCTCCATGAGCACGTAGGCGAGACTGGCCAGTAGCAGACGGAACTGATTGGGCCACCACAGATGGCAGCTGGTGCGATCGGCAAACAGACCGAGCTGGCACTCCTTGATCCGATTCTCCATCTCGCCGCGCGCACAGTAGATCCACTCGTAGGCGACCTGGGGCGCTTCGGGCAACGAGGTCAGGATGAACCGTGGGTTGGCGCCTTGCGCGGTGTGCTCGGCCTTGGCGATCACCCGCCGAGCTTGCCGCCAGGAGCGCGCCTGATAGGCGAACTCGCCGAACACCCGCTGCGGCGTGCTGTAGTGCTCGAAGGCAACCTGCGCCTGCTCGCGCCACGGCGCGGCCATCGTCAACAGGCGCGGGTTCTTCTGCAGCCCGACCACGTAGTCGACGTCGTTGCGCTCGCACCACGACAACAGCCGATTGCGACAGAACCCCGAATCGCCACGAAACACCACACGCACGTTGGGCCACGCCTGCCGCAGCCGACGGGTGAGCAGCTTCATAATCGCCGCCGCATGCAGCGCCGCATCGTGTTTGGCCGAACGCAGATACGCCACCAACAGCTGCTCGCCGCAAAACACGTACAGAGGCAAAAAGCAGTAGTTGTCGTAATAGCCGCTGAAGTGCCGGCCGACCTGTTCGCCATGCACCAAATCGTCGGTCGCGTCGAAGTCCAGAATCAACTCCTGTGGCGGCTCGGCAAACGAAGCGATGAACTGATCGACCAGCACGCGATGCACATCGACCACCGTCTTGCGGTTCGCCCGCGCTTCGAAACGGCACAGCGTCGGACTCGAAGCACCATAGTGCTCCGCCGCCGTCTTGCCCCGCTTGTCCAACGCCGTCTGCAGCGCTGGATCCAGCCGCAGCTGATCGTGGTCGTTCAAGTCTTCGTAGCCTTGGCACAGGCCGAACACCCGCTGCCGCAGCAATTGCTCGGTGGTATGCACAATCAGATCCGGATTGCGTGGATCGGGCAGCATCGGCGCTACCGATTTCAGCAGTCCCAACTTGCGTTCGACCTGCCGCAACAGCAGCAACCCCGCATCGGAGCTCACCTCGCCGCCGTCGAAACCAACCTCGATGCGGCGTCGTCCCAGCGCTCCAAACAGATCTCGTTCCCCGGTACAATTTGGCATCGGCGCAATCCCCTTCGCGAGTGGACGTCAAGCACCCACTTAACGAGGGACAACATGGTTGCGCCGACTTCATCTCTCGGTTTCCCGGTGAAATATTCGGGCTAGGAGCCTGTCGGGCTTGCTCTCACGTATGCGTTGCTGGCCAAACGGCGATGGATGCAAGGCGCTCGGCGCAGCGAATAGCTTGGCTTATTCGCAAGCCGAGCAACGCTGCAGGCGCGCCGTTTGGCCGCAACCCGGAGGGACGGGGCGCTTTGGGGACAATTCCGTTGTTGCCGGCCGCTGGCAGTGGGCCGGCACTGCGGCGCGGCCGGCGCCTAGGACTGCCCACCAAAGCGCCTCCGTCGCATACGCGACAGTAAGTCCGACAGGCTCCTAGGAGCCTTCGATCGTCGGTACGTAGGAGATTTGCATGACTCGATCATTCGACGCCATCGTCATCGGCACCGGGCAAGCCGGTCCGCCGCTTGCAGTACGGCTTGCCGGTGAAGGACGCAAGACCGCGATCATCGAGCGCAAGCGCATCGGTGGGACTTGCGTGAACAACGGCTGCATCCCGACCAAGACCCTGATTGCCAGCGCCCGCGCCGCGCACGTGACCCGCCGCGGCGCCGATTTCGGCGTCATGCTGGATGGAGCATTCCGGGTGGACATGCGGCGAGTGAAAGCGCGCAAGGACGCTGTCGTGCAGCAGTCCAACCATGGCGTGACCGACTGGCTAAAGCGCACGCCCAACGTGACGCTTATTGAAGGACAGGCGCGCTTCGAAAGCGCGCATGCCGTCCGCGTCAACGGCGAAGTGCTCGAAGCGCCGCAGCTTTTCATCAATGTCGGCGGCCGTGCGACCATCCCCGACATGCCCGGCCTTGCCGACGTGCCGTATCTCACGAACTCGAGCATGATGGACGTGGACTTCCTGCCCGAGCATCTGGTCATCGTCGGAGGAAGCTATATCGGTCTTGAATTCGCGCAGATGTACCGTCGCTTCGGAAGCAGTGTCACGGTGATCGAAATGGGTCCCAGGCTCATCGGCCGGGAAGACGACGACGTATCGCAGGCGATCCGGGAAATTCTCGAAGGCGAAGGCATCGCGGTTCGTCTCAACGCCCAATGCATGAGCGTTTCCCGCCGTGCCAATGGCGTCTCCGTCCACGTGAGCTGCGAAGAAGAGCCGCGAGAGATCGTCGGCTCGCACGTGCTGCTTGCGGTGGGCCGGGTGCCGAACACCGATGATCTCGGTCTGGCGCAAGCAGGCATCACGACCGATGCACGCGGTTACATCGTCGTCGATGACGAGCTGCGGACCAACGTCCCCGGTGTCTGGGCACTCGGCGATGTCAATGGTCGTGGCGCGTTTACGCATACCTCGTACAACGATTATGAGATCGTCGCCGCCAACCTGCTCGACGGCGAATCCCGACGGGTATCTCAGCGCATCCCGACCTACGCGCTGTTCATCGACCCGCCGCTGGGACGCGCCGGAATGACCGAGCGCGACGTGCGAGCATCCGGACGCAAGGCCCTATTTGGCAGGATGCCGATGTCGCGCGTGGGCCGCGCTCGCGAGAGAAGCGAGACTTCAGGTTTCATGCAAATCATGGTCGATGCCGAGAGCAGCAAGATTATCGGCGCGGCGCTGCTCGGCACCGAGGGCGACGAAGCGATCCACTGCATACTCGACGTCATGGCTGCCGGCGCGCCGTACACGGTGCTGCAGCGAACGATGCACATTCATCCGACGGTATGGGGAAAAGCGATGGGCGAGCCATTGACTCCTGCACCCGCCGATAGTCGCTACTTCGAGGACTACGCGCAAGGCACCCTCTTCGACTGCGGCTCGATCGCGGTCGAGCAAACCGAGATTATCGCGTTCGCGCAGCGCTACGATCCGCAATACTTTCACACCGATCCTGTTGCTGCGAAGCGCAGCCCTTTCGGCGGCTTGATCGCAAGCGGCTGGCACACCGCGGCGCTTGCCATGCGCCTGCTCGTCGAGGGTTACCTTTCAAGCGTGGCGAGCCTCGGCTCTCCCGGAATCGATGAGCTGCGCTGGATCCGGCCGGTTCATCCGGGAGATATCTTGCATGTCCGCGCGAGCGTGCTTGAAGCCAGGCGGTCGCGCACCAAACCCGATCGAGGTATCGTGCATTCGCTCATTGAAGTGAACAACCAGCACGGCGAATTGGTGATGAACTTCAAGGCGATGAACCTGCTTCTTTGCCGGTGACGACGTCGGCCGCGCAGTCGATGTAGTTGATCGCAGCATTGAGCATCGACAGGGCCTTCGCGGTGTTGCCGCGCGCAAGCTCGTCCCTTGCATCGACAATGAATTGCCGCAGCCGCTGCTCGTAGGCTTCAGCTTTTTCCAGTTCCTCGACGAGTCCCGACATCTCATCGGAGGAGTTTTGCTCGTGCTCATCGGTTGCCATGGCATTCTCCTGAAGCGGTGGATCAATTCTAACCCCTTGGGCACCGCGACTTTTGTGCGGCACAACCCTGGCCACGCATTACGTGTTGTTGCAAACCTGCGGCGATCCGAGCATGCTTGTTGCTCGCGACTCCCTCTGGCTGTTCAGTCTTACAGAGAATACGAGTTGCGCTATCGCAACGTCGCCATTGCCGTGTCAATCAGAACAAGCGTCGACGCAGGGCGACACCTACCGAGGAGAGTATTCATGAAGCGCCTGAGCGTTGCTTTGGCTGCCTTGCTGGCACTGTTGATCTTTTCGCTCCCTGCAGCTGCATGGAACCGCAGTCCCGCAACGACTTTCGGTACGCTGCCCGCGAGCGCTACGCCACCCGAAGGAATCACCGTTGCACCGAACGGAGACGTTTACGTATCGACCTTCGGATTTCCAGCGTCGGGCGAGTCGATGGCTCCGGGTCAGATCATCGTGTTCGACAGCCACGGCAAGCTGCTGCGGCAGATGATCGTTGCCGGCGCGAGCCCGCATTTGCTGGGTCTGGCGTTTCACCCGACCACCAACGATCTACTGGTCCTCGATTTTGGTACTGGCAGAGTGCTGCGCGTCAATCCGCTGACCGGCGCGATCATCAACGTGTTCAGCAATATCGGCGCAAGCAGCGGCTTGAATGCACTTGCTTTCGATGCCGCCGGCAACGTCTATATTTCCGACTCTTTTCAGGGCAAGATCTGGCGCGTGCCGCCGGGCGGAGGCGCGGCTTCCACCTGGGTGGCTGACCCCTCGCTCGCCACCACCGGCCTGCCTCCATTCGGCGCCAACGGCCTCGCGTTCAACAAGAGCGGCAGCGCTCTCTTCGTCGCCAACACAGGCAATGATTCCGTCGTGCGAATCCCCGTGGGTGCAGGCGGTGTCGCGGACGCAGCCAAAGTGCTCACGTATAGCATCAACGGCGCCGACGGACTGATCATCGATGAAAATGACAACATCTGGGTCGCTGCCAATCAGTCCGATGAGATCGTCGTCATCGACCCGAGCGGCAAGGCCATTGCCAAGCTCGGCGATTTCGACGGCATCGACAACAACGGCGCAGTTCGCGGATTGTTGTTTCCGGCGAGCCTGGTGTTCAGCGGGGAATTCGTGCTGGTGACCAACCTGGTGCTGGATACCCGGCTGTTCGGGTTCCAGACCGTAGATTCACAATGGGCGGCGCAAGTGACGCGCTACACGGTGAGCAAGATCAACCGTCATCTGCCGCCGATTCACGACGACAACGACTGAACCATTGCATTGCGTTACGAGCCCGGCTGCGTGACGAGCAGCCGGGTCGATCAAGAAAGCCCGTCGAAACGTCCAGGATCAGCCCGCCAGTGCGATCTCCACGCGGCGGTTGCGCCTGCCTTCACTGCGGATCTTGATTACGCGGATGCCGCCGATCTCGGCAATGTTCTTCACGTGCGTGCCGCCGCACGGCTGCAAGTCGATGTCCGGAATCCGGAGCAGTCGCACGCGTCCGGTGCCCCGCGGCGGCTGTACGCTCATGGTCTTGACCAGTTCAGGCCGTGAGTCGAGCTCCTCATCGGTGATCCATACCGTCTGCGTCTCCACGCCCCGGGCGAGCAGCGCATTCGTCTCCTGTTCGATCCGATTTGCGTCGAGAAGACTCATGTCGATGTCGAAATCGAGCCGCGCCTTGTCGGGCGCGATATTGCCGCCGGTAACCGGAGCCAGGACCACGCAAGACATCACATGCAGCGCCGTGTGCAAGCGCATCAATGAATAACGCCGCACCCAGTCGATCTCCAGCGTGACCGACTCGCCAGGCTCCAGTCGCACCGCATCCGCGGCGCTAATGTGCAATACGCTGTCGATGGTCTCGCCCTTGCGCGTATCGACGATAGGGATGCGCTCCCCGTTTTCACGCAACAGAGCGCCCGTGTCACCCGCCTGACCGCCGCCCAGCGGATAAAAAATCGAGCGATCGAGCTCGATGCCGCGCTCGCTCACTGCCGTAACGCGAGCAGCTGCCTGCTTGAGGTAAGCATCCTCGCGGAACAATAGCTCCGTGGACACGTTAGGTCGCCGCCACATCGGCAAGCGTCGGGACCAGCGCAGCGGCAAGCGCCTCATCAACCTCTTCGATCCATACGAACTGGATCTTTTCCCGCGCTTCGGCGGGAATGTCCTCGAGATCGCGTCGGTTGCGCGCAGGCAGCATCACCGTCGAAATGCCGGCGCGCATGGCAGCCAAGACCTTTTCCTTGACGCCGCCAATAGGGAGCACCAATCCACGCAGGCTGATCTCGCCGGTCATGGCGACATCGCTGCGCACAGCGCGGTGAGTCAACAGTGAAGCAAGTGCGACGAACATGGCCACGCCCGCGCTGGGACCGTCCTTGGGTGTAGCCCCCGCAGGCACGTGAACGTGAATGTCGGCTTTCTCGAGCGATTCAGGCGCAATGCCGAGTTGGCCGGAGCGCGCCTTGACCAGCGACAGCGCAGCCTGCGCACTTTCCTTCATCACTTCGCCGAGTTGCCCGGTCAGTATCAGTTTTCCGGACCCCGGCATGCGCGCCGCTTCGACAAACAAAATGTCGCCACCGACCGGCGTCCAGGCGAGCCCGGTGGCAACACCGGGAACGCCGCTGCGCATGGCGACTTCCGCCTCGAACTGCCGCGGCCCGAGGATGGACGCAAGGTCATCGGGTCCGATCTTGACCTGCTGCACGCTGCCTTCGGCGATGCGCACCGCGACGTTGCGAAATGCCTTGCCGATTTCGCGCTCGAGGTTGCGCACCCCGGCTTCCCGCGTGTAATCGCCAATGATCATCGACAGCGCCTCGTCGCTGATCTCGCACTGCTCGGGCTTGAGACCCGTCGCCGCAAGCTGACGCGCGACGAGGTAGCGACGCGCGATCTGCAGTTTTTCCTGCGCCGTGTAGCCGGGCAGCTGGATCACTTCCATGCGGTCGCGCAACGGCCCGGGAATGGTGTCGAGAACGTTGGCCGTACAGATGAACATCACGCTCGACAGATCGAAGGGCACGGCGAGGTAGTTATCGCGGAAGGTCGAGTTCTGCTCGGGGTCGAGCACCTCGAGCAGCGCCGATGAGGGGTCGCCGTGAAAGCCGCTGGCTCCAAGCTTGTCGACCTCGTCGAGCATCA
>VBCY01000270.1:1780-3833 GCA_005882995.1 Betaproteobacteria bacterium | reverse complement strand
GGGTCGCCATCCGCATCGTATGCCGGCACGCGATATTCGAACGGCCGACCGCCGATAGCGTTCTGATTGGTGACGCCGATCCAAACGGGCGCAGCCATGTTCGCTGCCGCAGGGCTGCGCTGGCTGTAGCGCGCAGTCTCGATCAGCCGACCGCCCGCATCGTACTTTGCTCGGTGAGGTAGCCGAGCGCGTCCACGACGCCGACCTTGCGGTTGTCCTTGTCGTACAGGTAACGGGTTACACGATCGCCCGTCTGCGTCATGATCACGCGCGACAACCCGTCGTAGCGGGTGGCCGTGATGGTGTTGAGAGCATCGGTTGTCCTCGCGAGCCGACCGGCCGCGTCGTAATCGAAGGTCGTTACCCGATCGCGCGCCGCATCGGTCGGCACGTCGCTGCTTGCGCCACCCATGGTGAGACTCAGCTTGGTGACCGTTTTCGTGGCGCTGTCGTACCAGCTACTCGTGTCGGCGCGGTTTAGATACTGCGTTTGCCGGACGAGCTGCCCGGTCGCGTTGTACTCAAAGCGCTTCACGGCCCCGGTCGCATCGACCTCGTACTCCGGACGCCCCACTGCGTCATAGAACCGGTAGCGCCGGCCGCCCTGCGCGTCTTCCATCATTCGCAGCTGGTCGGCGTTGTTGTAGACGTATCGTGTCTCGCGCGTCGTGCCATCGCCCGTCTGACTTACGCTCAGCAGCCGGCCGCGGCGATCGTAACTGCGCATTTCGGTCAGACCGCTCGACCCGGTCACAGTAATGCGGCGTTTGGCATCGTCGTAGAAGGTGGTCTGAGTGCCATTGGCACCCGTGCTCGTCAACACCCGGCCCATCCCGTCGTACGCGAAGCTAGTGATGACGTTGCGCTGATCGCGGGCGCTGCCGCGCACGGCGATCCGCTGGCGCAACCGGCTGTGCGCATCGTAGAGGTATTCCGTCACACTCGCCTGCGCATCCAAGACCCCGGCGCCGGTTGCAGTCACTGCGGCGTAGGTCACCTGCTGGCTCATGTTTCCGCGCAAGTCATAGCTGTATTCGGTGAGCTGCACTTGCGTCTTGTCCTGGAGCGCGACCCAGGCCGTGAGCTGCGCTTCTGTTAGTGCCGTAGTCGGGCTGAGCCCCGTGACATCGAAGACTTGGCCGATGTACTGCAGCGTATGCGTCAACAAGCCGTAGCCGACGCTCGCGGTCCCGTAGCGGTTCTCGGTGACGCGGCCTTCGGCGCTGACGACGAAACGCAATCGCGAGTTCGCGTCATACACATAGCGCGTGGTGAGCGGATCGCTCGCGCTCTGCGCCCCGGCGCCATCCGCATCGGCGATGCGGTAGCGCGTCTCCGTCAGCATCTGGTTGAGCGAGCTGAACGTGCGCGTCACCGTGTTGCCGAGCGCATCGCGCTCGAGCGTGCGGTTTCCGTTACTGTCATAGCCATACGTCACGGTGTTGTTACGCGCATCGGTGATGCTGACCAGATTGCCGCTTGCGTCATACGTGAACGTGGTCGACAGCGCCGCGCCGTCCACGGTGGGCGTTAGGATCTCCGTCAACTGCTGGGTCGTCGCGTCATACCGGTACGTCCACACCTGTCCGTTACCGTCGGTGATTGCGGTACTGTTGGTCGCGGTTCTGTAGGTGAACACCAGTTGCGAGCTGGTCGCGCCGCTATGGTCTTTGACCGTGCTGACCCTTCCCGCAGCGTCATACGTGAAGAACACGCTCGTGCCGTTGCTCTGCGTCACGCTTGCGATGCGCGTGGTGGTATCGTCGTACGTGTAGTTCGTGATGAAGACGACACCGTCGGCAATGCTGCCGTCAGCCGGCGTCAGATCCGTTGTGACGGTGGTCAGCCGCCCCAAGCTATCGTAGCTATACTCCGCCTGCCGCAGCGCGCTGCCGAGCGTGGCGGTCGCACGTCCGCTCGCATCGTCGATGAGCGCGCGCGTTTCGAGGCGTTGCAACCGGGTCACCCCGTTGAACACACCGTACTTCAGTCGCAGCTCCTGCTGGCTGGCAGTATCCTGGATGCGTGTCAGCCGCCCGCTGCCGTCATACAT
>VBCY01000270.1:0-1471 GCA_005882995.1 Betaproteobacteria bacterium | reverse complement strand
GTACCGAGCGAGTTGTGGGTGCGCAGCGCGTAGAGGTCCAGTCCGCGACCTGCGAGCTGCTCGTCCTGCATCTGCAGCACGAGATTGCCGTTGGCCGCGTTGACAATCGCGCGGCTGCTCCCTTGCCCAAGCACGCTTTGGCCGAGTACTCCAGCCCCGCCAAGAATGTTCAGCGACGTATTAAGTAGACCCAGTCCTTTACCTGCGACGATCGCAACCATGAAACAGAACTCCAGTAATGTTCAATAAAGTAAAAAGCGGTCCTGACTCGGCCGCGTGATAGTCGGCGAAGGTCTCGGTGTCGAGCTGTTCGGCCGTGCCGAAGCCGCGAAACTCGCGCTCCGTCCCGTCCCGGTAGCCGTGGTGATACCCCGTGTGCAAATCGGGCGAAAACTTTTCGCCGATGCCATGCAGTGCGCCACCGCCGTTGGGAAGCGCGATCGCTTGGCTCGAAGCGCCTGACTTGTTGCTCATCGTTGATTCCCTTTCCCGTCTCTCCTTTGTAATTCCCCGGGGTCGGGAAAAGGTTCAACGATCCATTCACACACCGATGAGGGGCATGAACGTGGGCATGGACTCTAGAAGCTTCTCAAATTGGTTGTGCGACGCGATAACTTGGTCGCGTTCTCGCGCGCCCCTGGATTGCGCGACGAGCTCGCCAGAAGCGTGAATCGCGTAACGTGAACTTGTCGATCAAAGCCGAACGGTTTTAATCGAGCGAATCCGCCATCCTCATCAATGGTGGTTGCTGATTATCGGTGTTGGATGTTAGTAACGACTGGCTAGAGGCGGCAGGCTTCGCGTTACTAAGGCCACAGAAATGCCCTTGCCTCGCGGACGTTCGCGACGCAATTTAAGTCAGCTGGCTCGCGGTGCTACAAACGCCTAGCTAGTGAGTGGACCGGCGGGTCCACGTAGCGCCTAGAAGCAAATAATCCGTGCGCGACTTTTGCGCGATTTGTTGAACCCTGTTGGGCACGGATGAACAAACGTTGAGCAGCGGACGTGCCGGAAATCGTTTAGAAAACAATTGGCTGGTTGGTTAAGCTACGCACCAGGGGGTCGTGGGCGTCGCGAACCTAGCGCAAGCCACGCTCGACTGCGGTACAGGGGCGATTACGGGCGTGGTGGCCGACATCACGCGGGAATTGGGGCGCCGCGCGGGCGTGCCCATGACAATCACGCCGCTGCCAACGGCGGCCGCCGTGCCGGAGGCCGTGAGGACCGATGCCGCGGACATTGGCTTCGTGGCGCCGAACCCCGAGCGCACTGGGGTCGTGCGGTATTCCCAGACCTACATGCTGGTCCAACAGAGCGCGCTGGTTCGCACCGACTCGCCGCTGCACTCCGTGCGCGAGTTGGACCGGCTCGGCCAAGTCATCGGCATCAACACCGATGACAGCGTGGGCGTGTGGTTGCAGGAGCGGCTGACCGCCGCCCGCCTGCGCGCCACGACTGACTACACACTGCG
>VBCY01000269.1 GCA_005882995.1 Betaproteobacteria bacterium | reverse complement strand
TCTCGGCGGCATGACGTACGTCGGCCGGCTCAAGCACTTCGGGCCGTGGTATTACGCCGGCGTGTCGGTCGCCTCACTGATCGCGCTGTGGCACTACTGGCTGATCCGCGGCCGCGACCGACAGCGCTGCTTCCGCGCTTTTCTAGGCAACCACTGGTTGGGACTTGCGGTGTTCGCCGGCGTGGTGATCGACTACGCAGTCCGCTTTGAACGCTGGCCGTGGTGGCCACGATGATGGCGCGCTCCATGGCATGTTTGATCGGCTGCACTGTGACGTTTACGACGTTTGCAGCAACGGGGGAAAAGGTTTTCTTTCCCAGCCTCGATATCGATGGGCCCACAGGCAAAGGTGTGACGCTGAGCGGCCTTTTTTTCAAGCCCGACGCTTCTTCCGAAGTCTTTCCGGCAGTCGTTGCACTGCACGGTTGCGACGGCATGTATGGGAGATTGCCGGGTCGCGAAGAGCGTTTGAGCGCGCGCCATCAGGCGATGGCGGACCTGCTGCTCGCCGAAGGTTACGCAGTGCTTTTTCCGGACAGCTTCAATCCGCGCGGCCGCCGCGAGTTGTGCACGCTTCCCGCGCGCGAGCAACCGATCACGCAGGACCAACGGCGGCTCGACGTGCTCGGCGCGCTCGATTACCTGCGGTCGCGGCCGGACATCGCGCACGAGCGCATCGCGCTTCTCGGTTGGTCTCATGGAGCGAGCGCGGTGCTCGCCGCGATGAACGCGCGGCACCCGGTGGTCGCTGCATACCGCGCCCGTTTGCGTGAGCCTGGCGAGTTCTATCTCACTGCGATTGCATTCTATCCGGGCTGCTACGGTTCGCTGCGCGCCCGTGAAGGCTATGCTCCAGCCGCGCCGATCCGCATTTTCATTGGCGAGTCCGACGACTGGACTTCACCGAGAGCATGCACGATGCTCGCCAAGGCGATGGAAGGGATGGACGAGCCTTTGCACGTGACCACGTATCCCGATACCTATCACGGGTTCGACGCGCCGAGACTTCCCAAGCAGCACCTCGACCTGCCCAACGGCGTGCGTCCGGGACAGGGGGTCACGATTGCCGCCAACCCGCAGGCGCGTGATGATGCCTATGCACGCACCAGAGCGCGCCTTCGCGCGGTGTTGACACCCTGAAGGAGCATCGCAATGGATTTGCAGCTCGGTGACAAGATTGTTCTCATTACCGGCGCCAGCAAGGGTATCGGCTACGCGTGCGCCGAAGCTTTCGCCGCGGAAGGATCGCAAGTAGCCTTAGTCTCCCGCAGCCGCGAAAATCTGGATGCAGCGATTGCGCGCATGCCCAGGCACAAGTACGCGCCGATCGCCATCGTGGCGGATCTAACCCGCGCTGAAGATGCGCGGCGCATGGTGGATACTGCGGAGCGCGATCTGGGCCCGGTCGACGTGCTCGTTAACTCGGCCGGCGCGGCGCACCGCTATGCACCAGCCGATCTCGACGCCAAGGCATGGCACGACGCGATGGATGCCAAGTTCTTCAGTTACGTTCATGCGGTCGATGCTGTCATCAAGCGGATGCTCGAAAGGAAGCGCGGCGCCATCGTCAATATCATCGGCATGGGAGGCAAGGTTGCAAGCCCGGTGCATCTTCCTGGCGGAGCGGCTAATTCCGCGCTCATGCTGGCGACAGTGGGGCTCGCGGCTGCTTTCGGTGCGAAGGGCATACGCATCAATGGCATCAACCCCGGAGCCACAATGACCGGACGCGTGCAACAGGGACTCGCTGCAGAGGCGAGGATGACAGGGCTTTCCGAGACCGAGCTGCTGGCGGCGAACCAGTCAAAGATACCGCTCAAGCGCTACGGCACCGCTGATGAAATCGCGCGAGTGGCCCTGTTCCTCGCTTCGGAGCAGGCGAGCTACGTCACCGGTGCCATCGTGCCGATGGACGGCGGACTGAGCTCGGTGATCTAGGGCCGGCGGCGGCCGAGCGCCGTCGTTGCGAGCAACGCCAGGATGGCCGCCATCGCCGCCAGCGCGACGTCGTTCAATGCGGGAATCGGCGGAGGGACGCCAGGAGCCGACGCGGTGAGGTTGAGGATCGTACCGGTCGTGCAGTTGAACAGCATCGAGCTCGAGTACGACACGCTGCCGGAAAGGCCATGCCCGGTGTAAGTCGTGATGGTTAACTGGATGAGCGTGTTCGGCGCAAGGCCGCCGCCGAAGGCCGGGATATGGAAGCTCGGATACGGACCTGTGAAGGCTCCGACGTTGCTACCCGTTTCATCGGTGAATTCTTCGATGGTGCCGATGCCTGCTGACGCGAGTCTCACGTCGGCGGAAGCCTGCGAGTCGACTCTGATGAAGGTGTTGACGTCGAATGATGCGCCGCCACAACTTCCGTTGATACTGTTCTGCTGAGGAAGAATCTCGATCGAGGGAAGCACCGACGAGCTGACGACGACGTTCGATTCCGGCACGCCCTGCTCGGCAGTCCCGGACGATGTTGCGTAAACGCTCGTCGCCCACAGTGCAACGGGGGCGATCGGCAAAGTCCTTAGCGCGATGAAGACGATTCTCAAGCCAGCATTCCCTGGGGCGACGCGGGCCTCCGTAGAGGCCCGACGAAGGCAGGATAGCGGGGGCAACGGTCCCGGTCCAGTGGCGCCTGGTGGAGGCGGGTGCTTTAACAGTGGTTGTGGTGCGGATACGACGCGAACTGTCGCTGGGGGACGACAGTTTCTCAAGGATTTCCGCCGCAAGACGGCAAAGTCCGAAGCCATGGCGCTTTTCCTGAGGTGAAGCACCGGTTGAGCTATCGTTGCACCAGTCTCCTCTCTGCACCGGTGGGTCGCTGCAGGTAAGATGCCCACCGCGTTTGGAATCACAAACCGTCAATGAAATACGCCGACCTCCGCGACTTCCTCGCTCAGCTCGAACGCCGCGGTGAGTTGAAACGCATCGGAATCGAGATCGATCCGCGACTCGAGATGACAGAAATTTGCGACCGCGTGTTGAAAAAGGGTGGGCCGGCGCTTCTCTTCGAAAAGCCCAAGGGTCACGCCATTCCGGTCCTCGGCAACCTTTTTGGCACGACGCGGCGGGTCGCGCTCGGCATGGGCGAGGATTCGGTCGAGGCATTGCGCGAATTGGGCAAGCTTCTCGCGTTCCTCAAAGAGCCCGAGCCGCCCAAGGGCCTCAAAGACGCGTGGCAAAACACGCGTCCTGTGTTCATGCAGGTCATGCATATGGCGCCGAAAGTGCGCGCGTCGGCTCCGTGCCAGGAAGTCGTTTGGGAGGGGCCCGACGTCGACCTTTCGCGTCTGCCGGTGCAGACCTGCTGGCCGGGCGATGTGGCCCCTTTGATCACCTGGGGGCTGACCATCACCCAAGGGCCGCTGAAGAAGCGCCAGAATCTCGGCATCTACCGCCAACAAGTGATCGCGCACAACAAGGTGATCATGCGCTGGCTTAGCGCAAGAGGCGGCGCACTCGACTTCCGCGACCATGGCCTTCGCTCGCCGGGCGCGCCGTTTCCGATCGCCGTCGCGCTCGGCGCCGATCCGGCGACCATGCTGGGTGCGGTGACTCCTGTGCCCGATACGCTGAGTGAATATCAATTTGCGGGCCTTCTCCGCGGAGCGCGTACCGAGATCGTCAAGTGCCTCACCCATGATCTCCAGGCGCCCGCGTCGGCGGAGTTTGTGCTCGAAGGCTTCATCGCGCCGGATGCGAAGGATCCCTCCGGCTACGAAACCGCGCTCGAAGGACCCTTTGGTGACCACACTGGTTACTACAACGAGACCCAGCGATTTCCGGTCTTCACCATCGATCGCATTACCTTGCGCCGCAACCCGATCTATCACTCGACTTACACCGGAAAGCCGCTCGACGAGCCGGCGATTCTCGGCATGGCGTTGAACGAAGTGTTCGTGCCATTGCTGCAGAAGCAGTTTCCGGAGATCGTTGACTTCTACCTTCCGCCGGAAGGCTGCTCGTATCGCCTGGCCGTGGTCAGCATGAGAAAGCAGTATCCGGGGCACGCCAAGCGCGTGATGTTCGGCATCTGGAGTTTTTTGCGCCAGTTCATGTACACCAAATTCATCGTCGTGACCGATGACGACGTCAACATCCGAGATTGGAAGGACGTGATCTGGGCGCTCACTACTCGCGTCGATCCCTGTCGCGACTCGCTGATCGTGGAAAACACGCCGATCGATTACCTGGACTTTGCCTCCCCGGTCGCCGGGCTGGGCGCCAAGATGGGCATCGATGCCACCAACAAGTGGCCGGCGGAGACAACGCGCACCTGGGGCCGGCCCATCGCCATGGATGATGCGGTCAGAGAGCGCATCGACCGGATGTGGAAGGAATTCGATCTTTAGTGCGATGACAAAGCGAGCCGCTCGGCGAACTTGAGTACCAGAGGCAGCGTCTCCTGACGTGCGAGGTGGCTGTAACGGACTTCACCCACGGGCAGCGGGTCGTCAATCAGCGCCAACGATTCGGCGGCAAGCCAGGCGTTCATCGGCAAGCCGTAGTTGGCGGCGATCATGGCAAGGCGGGCGGGCGTCAGTTCATGCCCGTTCGAAATCTCATGGTAGAGCTCTCGCCAGTGAAACGCGAGATCGGGATTGCTTCGCCGCGCCGCGCAGTGCGCCAGCCAGCCAATCAGGATCTTGTTTAGGAGCTGCCTCGCGCTGCGCACCGGGAGATGAGCGAGCGCAACCGCTGAAGGCGAGACGCGGGCATGCTTAAGCGGCTGCTTGGCAAGCGAGTGTCCGGCCGAGGGCAGAACAACATGGTTGCCTCCCGCGATCACTGCGTCCGGACTCTCGGCAAGGCAGCGCGCGACAATCACCTTAAATAAGCCGTGCCGCTCCTGCGCAAGCCGTCGAGTTGCGAGTGCGAGGACATTGGACGGCGTGCCGGGGCGGTAGTCCGCAACGTAAGTCTGCCATTGCATGGCGGCGTGCATTGCGGACGGCACACGCTCCAGCGTGTCTTCGAGTAGCCTTCGCGAAGGGACCTTGAGAAACTCGTCGGCATCGAGCGCGAACACGAAATCGGCCCCTCGCTCGGCAAAAAGGCGCCGCGCGGTTCGCGTCATGATCTCGGACTGCAGGTACTCCACGCTCGCATCGTGCTCGACTTCGATGGGCAA
>VBCY01000268.1 GCA_005882995.1 Betaproteobacteria bacterium | reverse complement strand
TCTATCAGCTGCTGCTCCACGCTCAGCTGCTCGATTCTTTGCTTGGCTTGATCGTGGGCTTCACGACCTTCGGCCTCCCCTTCGCGGTGTGGATGCTGAAGAGCTTTATCGATGCCGTGCCCATCGAAATCGAGGAAGCGGCCCGCATCGACGGCTATCCGCGATGGCAGATCCTGCTGCGGATCGTCGCGCCGCTGATTCTGCCCGGCCTTACCACGACCGCCACTTTCGTATTCATGGAAGCCTGGAACAATCTCATCTATCCGCTCACGTTCGTTACCACCCTTGAAAAGCAGACGCTGCCGGCGGCGCTTGTGCTCACTTTTACCGGACAGTTCAAGACCGACTGGGGCGGCATGATGGCCGCGGCGACGCTGACGACACTTCCTCTGATGATCGCTTTCTTCGCCGTGCAGCGCTCGATGGTTCGTGGTTTGACCTCCGGCGCCATCGCCGGTGCCTGACTGTATTCGTCAGATTGGTCGTTTACCGCTGAAGCTCTGATCACCTCCGGGCAATAGCCTGAGCACTCTGATGGCAAGAATTTCGCTGCGCCATGTCCAAAAGCGCTATGACGAGGTAGTCGCCCTCTCCGATTGCAATCTTGAAATCGAAGAGCATGAATTCATCGTTCTGGTCGGACCGTCGGGATCGGGCAAGACCACGCTGCTGCGCATCATCGCCGGCCTCGAGCATCCCAGCGCAGGCGAGCTCTACTTCGATGATGTATGCGTCAACGATGTCGATGTCTCCGATAGGGACATCGCGATGGTGTTCCAGAACTACGGCCTCTATCCGCACATGTCGGTCTACGAAAACATGGCATTCGGTTTGCGACGGCGGAAGCTGGCGCAGGGTGCGATCGATGGCTACGTTCGACGCACCGCGAAAATGCTCAATATCGAGGCGCTTCTCAACCGACGCCCGCGACAGCTCTCAGGCGGCCAGCGGCAGCGCGTGGCGCTCGGTCGAGCAATCGTGCGTGATCCTGCGGTGTTTCTGCTCGACGAGCCCCTGTCGAACCTCGATGCCCATTTGCGCGTGCAGATGCGCGCCGAAATCCTCAAGGTTCATCGCGCCGTCACCGCGACGGCAGTCTATGTGACGCATGATCAAGTGGACACACCCGGCAATCTCTACGACGCTCCCGTCGACAGGTTTGTCGCTTCCTTTATCGGGACGCCTGCCATGGGCTTCGTCGGCTGCCGCATCCAGCGCTCGCCGGATGGAGTGGAGCTCGTGACTGATTCGGCCCGCATGCGCGTTTTGCCTGCGCAGGCTGCGGCGTTGGCAAGCAGCGGCGCCGAACGCATCATGGTCGGTATTCGGCCGGAACGGCTGACCATCGTTTCCGAGCAACAAGCCGTGGCCGCCGAAGTGGGAGCCCGCGGCACGGTCGAAGCCGTCGAGATGCTGGGGGCAGAGCAATATGTTCACGTGGCCGTCGACGGCGGTTCGCTGACCGCCCGTGTCCCGAGAGATCACATGGTCAAGATCGACGAAACCGTGATTTTCGCTGCCGCTTCGCGCGATCTGCACCTCTTCGATTTCCAAACGGGCTTGGCGGTGCGGTGAGCAGATCGACACAGGAGCGCCCGCCTCTCGGAGCCTGTCGGGTTTACTCGGCCGGCAACAACGGAATTGTCCCCAAAGCGCCCCGTCCCTCCGGGTTGCGGCCAAACGGCGCGCCTGCAGCGTTGCTCGGCTTGCGAATAAGCCAAGCTATTCGCTGCGCCGAGCGCCTCGCATTCATCACCGTTTGGCCAGCAACGCACACGTGAGAGTAAGCCCGACAGGCTCCTGGGTTCTTACCCTGGGCACTTTTATCAAGGAATCACGTCCAAATTTTCTGTGTATTCGCTAAGGAGATCTCCATGGCTACTATGACCGTTGAAAGGCGGAGACAGACCAATTTACGTGGTGAATCCGCGGATTACGTTGCCAAGCGCGATGAGCTTCGCTTGGCTGAGATCGAGTTGATGCGCCATAGTGAGCGGGTTGCCGAGCTTCGCCGGCGCCTTCCCAAAGGCGCTGTGATTGAAGACTATGTTTTCGAGGAGGGGCCCGCGGCCTTGAGCGATGGCGACGAACCTGTTCGTCGGGTCAGGTTGAGCGAGCTCTTCACGGCACCCGACCGTTCGCTGGTGGTTTATCACTTCATGTACGGGAAGAAACAAACGAAGCCCTGCCCGATGTGCACTATGTTCATCGACGGATGGAATGGTGTTGCGCATCACCTGGCGCGCAACGTCGATGTTGCTATCGTCGCTGCTGCCGATCCCATCGCCTTGCGGGCGCATGCGCGAAGTCGAGGATGGGAAAGGCTACGCCTCCTCAGTTGTGGCACCAACACGTTCAAGTATGACCTCGGCAGCGAAGACCCGGAAGGGCATCAGGATTCGACGGTATCGGTTTTCACGCGAGACAGCGATGGCACGCTTCGCCACTTCTACAGTGCACACCCGTCGATGGCAGAAGATATCAGGGAGCGCGGACTGGATCTTCTGAGCCCGGTATATAACGTGCTAGATATCACACCCAGAGGCCGTGGCAATTGGTATGCCGAGCTCGGCTATGGCACAAGCGTGGGTACTGCACGACGCTGATTCGTCCGAGGACACTAAAGAACCATCAGCGCTTACAACGGATCGTGGCGACAGGCCCATTCCGTCGATCTAGAACTCCAGGGGCCTATGCGTTTCCGGAAGTGGCTGGGGAGAACGTCGCCGGGTGATAACGTCGATGGCGATGGGCACCGTCGTCAGCGCGCCGATCGCGAGCAGCGTCCAGCCAATCGCCTTGCGCCTTTCGCCATTGAGGAAGCCCGCCAGCAGGAGGCCTATGCCGGCGCCAGCCATGCCGCGCGTTGCTGCCACGAACGCGAGCTCGGGAAGCGATACGTCGATTCTGCTCATGGAAGTGCTCAT
>VBCY01000267.1 GCA_005882995.1 Betaproteobacteria bacterium | reverse complement strand
TTCGATGCTCTGATTTGGCCCACCCCTGAGCTAGGCCGGGTACCTTGGTCCAGCCATTGAGGCTGGAAAGGTCGGGTGCGGGTGAACAGGAGAGCCAAAGTGGAGTTATTCGAGCAGATCCGGCGCGAGTATGAACATGGTGTCGGGACCATTCAGGGGGTGGCGAGGAAATTAGGCGTCCACCGACGGCTGGTGCGTGAGGCGTTAACGGACGCGATGCCCAGGCCGCGCAAAGTCGCGCCGCGCGAGCGGCCGAAGCTGTCGGCTGCGGTAGTCTTCATCGATGCCGTATTGCAAGGCGATCGCAAAGCGCCACGCAAGCAGCGACATACGGCGCATCGGATTTGGTGTCGCCTGCGTGCCGAGCTTGCGCACGTGACGGTGGCGGAGTCGACGGTGCGAGCCTATGTGCAGGAACGCAAGCGCGAGCTGGGGCTCCTCGCGAGCGAAACCTTTGTTCCGCAGTCGTACGGCTTTGGGCAGGAAGGCCAGGTGGACTGGTACGAAGCCTACGCCGAGATCGACGGCGAACGGCAGAAGGTGTTTATCTTCTGCATGCGCAGCATGGCCAGTGGTGCGGGGTTTCACTGCGCCTATCGGCACGCCAGCCAGCAGGCCTTTCTGGAAGCGCACGAGTTGGCGTTTGCCTATTTCGGCGGCACCTTCGCCGTGCTGCGCTACGACAATCTGGGCAGCGCGGTGAAGAAGGTGTTGCGCGGCTATCAGCGAGAGGAGACCGAGCGCTTTATTGCCTTTCGCTCGCACTGGGGATTTCAAGCGGAGTTCTGCACGCCCGGCGCCGGGCACGAGAAAGGCGGGGTTGAAGTCGAGAACGGCTACTTTCGCCGCAATCACTTGGTGCCGGTGCCCCAAGTCGACACGCTGGCGGACCTTAACGCGCTGATGCTGCAAAGAGCACGCGACGACGAGCGACGGGTGATCAGCGGGCGCACGCAGAGCGTCGGAGCGGCGATGCAGCAGGAGCGCGAGCACCTGCGGCCGTTGGCGCAGGAAGGTTTCGCTCTGGCGAGGATTGGCTTTCCGCAAGTCAACGCGAGCGGCTGTGCCAAGGTGTTGACCAACTTCTATTCGGTGCCGGCGGCGGTGGGCAGCGCCGTGCAAGCCAACGTTTATGCGGCCTATGTCGAGCTCTGGCAGCAAGGCCGCTTGCTCGCCCGTCACGAGCGTTGCTTCGGGCGCCAACAGAAAGTACTCGACTTGGAGCATTACCTCGAGGTGCTGATGAAGAAACCTGGCGCCTTGGCCGGTTCGACGCCGCTCGAGCAATGGCGTGCACAAGGCCGTTGGCCGCCGAGCTATGACCAATTCTGGGCGGGCCTTAAGCATCGGCAAGGTAAGCAGGAAGGCACCCGCGCGATGATCGAGGTGCTGATGCTCGGACGCGAGTACGGAGCGCCGGCGCTGCAACGAGCGCTGGATGCGGCGCTTGAATTTGGCTGCTCCGATGTCGGCGCGGTGCATTTGCTGCTGCGTGCCGAGACAACCGCACCGCGGAGCCGGCCCGCTGTGGTGGAGATCGGCGGCTTGCACAGCTACGATCGGCCGCTACCGACGCTCGCTAACTATGATCAGTTGCTGAGCCGCAGGGCGAGTGCTGAGGTGGTGCAATGAGCGCGCCATCGCTCGCCTTGCAACAAGCTGCGATCCGCGATTACGCCAAGCAACTGCGGCTGCCGACGTTAGGCAGCCAGTTTGTGGCCCTGGCCGAGCAAGCGATCAAGGCGAAGCAAAATCATGTTAGCTATCTCGAAGCGCTGCTGGCCGCGGAGCTAGAGGAGCGAGAGCACAACACCGTTGTGCGGCGCCTGCAAGAGGCACGCTTACCGAAGCTCAAGACGCTCGAGGAGTTTGAGTTTCAGCAGGCGCCGCACATCCCCGCGGCACTGATTCGCACTCTGGCCGAGGGCGACTACCTCAAGCGCAGCGAACCGATCGTGCTGCTTGGTGAAACGGGATCCGGCAAGACCCACCTCGCCACCGGCTTGGCGGTGGCCGCCTGTCGCCAACGCAAACGCGTTCGTTTCACCACCGCCGCACAGTTAGTCAACGAACTCATCGAGGCCAAGCATAAGAGCGAACTCAATCGGGTGACTAATCGCTGGACCCGCTATGAGTTGATCGTCATTGACGAGATGGCGTACGTCGCGATGTCAGAAGCCGCCGCTGAAATGTTATTCCAAGTCATTGCTGGGCGAGCCGAGCGCGCAGCCGTGATCGTCACCACCAACTTGCCGTTCTCGGAATGGACCACGATGTTTCCCAATGCGCGACTATGCAAAGCCATGCTCGATCGATTAACCGATCAGGCGCACATCATCGAAACCGGGACCGAGTCGTATCGCTTCCGTCGAACGCTGGCGAAGAAAGGGAGCAAGGCCTCGAATTGAACACCGCAACGCGATCCGTTGAATTGGGACATACCTTCACCCCTCCTCATCGTAAAGAATCGCTCCTAGCGGCTTCTACGAGCTCGATGGTTCAGCCAAGCAACCACAAATCGCACTTCAACCGTCTCACGAACCGTTACACCTTCACCGCAGAGCATCGAAGCATCAAATAGCAATGTGTCAGGGGATGGGCCAAATCAGAGCATCAAAGTGGGCCAAATTGAGTTGACGGAAACATGGGTCAGATGCGCTACTGCGACCGCAATGAGTTGCTTGGTTTTGGACGGCAGCGCGCCGTCGGCGAAGACGCGCTGGCCGACGCTTTTGTGCGAGGTCTTTTGAAACTTCGGGATACATGTGCTCTTCCATGACGAACATTCCTTTCAATTTTGATTGTGCCCCGTCCTTTCAGCCGAATACACGTTAGGAGGCGACGCGGCGCCACCCGAAGCTTCTACTTCTATCGCGCGAACTGGACATCGTTACGCAACCGCGTTTTCGGCCCAGCACTGATCCGCGCGACGCCGCTGCCGCGCTGTCCACACTTTTGATCAAGTCGACGACGTCGCCGGCTCAGACCAGTGCCGTATCGAAATCGAGTGCGTGGGGCTGCGACTGGTCCGATCGGATGCCGCAGTCCGAACATTTCGGTCAATGCCGTCGCGATCATCGTCTATGCCCTTTCATTTGTTTCGGGCGTTGCCGCACTTACTTCGAAGCGCTTTTCCAATCCCTTGGATTGCCGCATGCGCTAATCGATTTCGACTAAAAGGTTAGGGTCGAACAACGGGTTCTCGTTCACACCGTTCCTTGCATAGCCGCGCGGATTGCACACGACCCGCGTTCCCTTGAGGACATAGTCGAAGCTGTCGTGGGTATGCCCGTGTATCCATAGGCGCGCGCGTCGTCCATCGACCAGACGTTCGGCATCGGAAACGAAGCACGCATTCAAGAGCGAATCGGCGAATCTAGGATGGATGCTCTTTCGAGATGGAGCATGGTGGGTGATTACGACGGTCGGCCCGGGATGCGATTCGGCCAGCTTGCTTGCGAGCCATTCGGCGTCGACATTGAACAATGCTGCCGCATCGTCGGGTGTGAATAACGCGCCGGGGCTTTCGTCAACGCGAATCCTGCTGAAATCTCGCATGAAAGCCACGGCTTCCTGCATCGCGGCCACCCGTTTTGCGCCTTCGCCGAACAGCATGAAATCGGTCCACAGCGTGGTTCCCAGAAAGCGCACGCCTTCGACGTTGATTTCTTCGTTGTCGAGCACGCGGATGTTGGTTCCGGCGCAAAACCGTTTGAGCTCATCTACGGTGTCCCCAATACTGCCGTCGTAAAACTCGTGGTTTCCGGGAACATAAAGTACCGGTTTGGCTAAACGCGCCGCCCAGGAGGCAGCCTGCCTCGGACGAGCGACATCTCCTGCGAGGATTACCAAATCGGCATCGTTGTCCGGTAGTTCCAATGCGCCCTGCCTCAAATGCAGATCGGAGAGGATATTGAGTCTCACGGGTGACATTCGCTTTGGTGACGCTTACATGCTTCCGAACTAGTCCGGTTTCGCCTCGAAGCCGTACAACGCAAAAAACGCAACTCGTCGTTCATGAGCGAGCTTGCGTAATTGTATCACAATGTGATATAGGTTGATCATGAAAAAGCAGCGAGCAAAAAGGCCCGACCACAACATGTCCAAGGGCGATCTTGAAAGGCTCGCTCAATTCCGCTACCAACTGCGTCGCTATCTCCGCTTTAGCGAAGAGGTAACGCGCCGGGAAGGAATAACCCCGTTGCAGTATCTGCTGATGCTCCAGATCAAGGGCTTCCCCGGCAGAGAATGGGCAACGGTAGGAGAACTTGCCGAACGCCTGCAGGCGAAGCATCACCGGGTTGTGTCGCTGATTTCCCGATGCGAGGCGGCCGCGCTGGTCAGGCGGAGCATCGGTCGCAGTGACAGGCGCCGGGTGGAGGTTCAATTGACGAGAAAAGGAAGACAAATGCCTGCAGCAACTGGCAGGTCTTCATCGTGCAGAGCTCCTGTCGTTGCAGGGTCAGTTTGCCGTACCCGATTTGACAGAGTTCAGTGGCGAGTAGGACTTCAGGCAACCCAGGCACCTGAAGGCGTGAAGGCAGCGTGCGGTCGTTATGCGCGGCAAGCACGGCGTAGGCTACGCAAGCGCACTTCATTGTTCTTGCAAGGGAGACTGGAAATGCAACCTGCCCGCGAGTTCGAGCGCGCAAAATTGAACCTGTTGGAAATGCAACCTGCCCGTGAGTTCGAGCGCCCAAAATTGAACCTGTTTCGGGAAATCGTGGAGCAGGCTCCCATGCATACCCTACGATAACGTAGCTTCTGATCAGCGACAACTTAACGGCTGGTTTCGCGGCATTGCCGCCGTTAACGACGCGTACCTCAACGGCAGCAAGGGGTCGTTTCCGGAATTCCCACCTTTGGCTGTATCTATCAAGCTATCAAGGCTCTTCAAACTGTGATGAACGCTCAAGCTTGCGGACACGAATATTCTTGCAATCGATTGCAAAACCTCAGCCCCCAATATTGCCAAACGAACCCGCCGCGCCCTCGATCTCGCTGGCGGTCCCTTGGATCACCTTCAAGCGGTGTT
>VBCY01000265.1 GCA_005882995.1 Betaproteobacteria bacterium | reverse complement strand
GATGGTGATGCCTGGGGACAACATCCAGATGACGGTGACGCTGATTGCGCCGATTGCGATGGAGGAAGGATTGCGCTTCGCCATTCGTGAGGGCGGACGCACGGTGGGCGCCGGCGTGGTCGCGAAAGTGATTGAATGACATCGGCGAAGAGTGAGAACCTACTTTTCGCCGGAATTGCAAACTGGCACGAAAAGCTTGGGGCGGCCCTGCGCTTTTCGTGCAGGCAAAGCAACGACTAACCGAGCGCGTGCGCGAGCAGTTATTCAAGGGTGAAACGATGCAAAACCAGAAAATTCGTATTCGATTAAAGGCGTTCGATTACAAGCTGATCGATCAGTCGGCACAGGAGATCGTCGAGACGGCGAAGCGCTCGGGCGCGGTAGTCCGCGGGCCCGTTCCCCTGCCGACACGCATCGAGCGCTTCGACATCCTGCGCTCGCCGCACGTGAACAAGACCTCGCGCGATCAGCTCGAGATCCGCACCCATCTGCGGCTCATGGACATCATCGATCCCACCGACAAGACGGTCGACCAGCTGATGAAGCTCGACTTGCCTGCGGGTGTCGATGTGGAGATCAAGCTGCAGTAACGGAAAAAATGCATCGGCTGCCGGTCAATCGCAATCAGCAGCTAAGGAAAGGAAAATTTTGATGAAGCAGACCATAGGACTGCTCGGTCGAAAGATCGGAATGACGCGTATCTTCACCGACGACGGCGCTGCCGTGCCGGTGACGGTGCTCGACGTCGCCAACAATCGAGTCACTCAGATCAAGACGCCGGAGGCCGACGGATACGCCGCAGTCCAGGTGACTTACGGCAAGCGCCGTCCAAGCCGGGTGAAAAAGGCGCAGGCCGGGCACCTCGCCAAGGCGGGCGTCGAGGCGGGGGAAGTGCTGCGCGAGTTCCGCGTCGATGCAGAAGCGCTGGCGAACTTCAAGGTTGGCGAAGCGGTGAGCATCGAAAGCTTCGCCGTTGGACAACTCGTCGATGTATCGGGTACCAGCAAAGGGCGCGGTTTCGCCGGCGTTATCCGGCGACATCATTTCAGTTCCAATCGCGCGAGCCACGGAAACTCGCTTTCGCACAACACGCCGGGCTCCATTTCCATGGCGCAGGATCCGGGCCGGGTTTTTCCGGGCAAGCGCATGGCCGGGCAGCTCGGCAATGTGAAGCGGACGGCGCAAACGCTCAAGGTGGTGCGCATCGACGCAGCGCGTGGCTTGCTGTTGGTCAAGGGCGCGGTTCCCGGCGCCGATGGTGGCCACATCGTCATCAAGGCGGCCGTTAAGGCCCCTGCCGAGAAGGGAGCCTGAAGCATGGATCTCAAGCTCATCAACGACAGCGGCCAGCCTGCCACCACGCTGTCAGCCCCCGACGCACTCTTCGCATGCGAGTACAACGAGGCACTGGTCCACCAGGTGGTGATCGCGTATCAGGCCAACGCGCGCAGCGGTACGCGTGCGCAAAAAGGACGCGGCCAGATCAACAAGTCGCACAAGAAGCCGTGGGCGCAAAAAGGCACTGGACGCGCTCGTGCAGGACAGGCGAACAGCCCATTGTGGCGTGGCGGCGGCAAGATTTTCCCCAGTTCACCCGACGAGAATTTTTCGCACAAGGTGAACCGCAAGATGTTCCGTGCCGGGATGGCGTCGATTCTCTCGCAGCTGGTGCGGGAAGATCGGCTGTCCGTCGTGGAGCAGCTTGCCGTGGATGCGCCCAAGACCAAGCTTCTGGTCGGCAAGATGAAGTCCCTGGGACTCATCGGCACCGTGCTGGTGGTGACCGATAAAATGGACGATAACGTAATGCTGTCCTCGCGAAACCTCTCCGACGTTCTTGTGCTGGAAGCGCGGAGAGTGGACCCGGTGAGCCTGGTTCGCTTCGACCACGTGCTGCTCACCAAGGCAGCGCTGGCACAGTTCGAAGAGGTGCTGGCATGAGCCCGTTGAGAAGGCGCAAGAAGGCGGAACCGGCAAGCGCGACCGAGACCCGCGACTCGCCGGCGGCAAAGTTCAACTCCGAACGTCTGATGACATTGCTTCTGGCGCCGATCGTCTCGGAAAAGGCAACCCAGCTCGCGGATAAGCACAATCAGGTGATTTTTCGCGTCCGCACTGACGCGACCAAGATCGAGATCAAGGCCGCCGTCGAACTGATGTGGAAGGACAAGAAGCTCGAGGTCGAGAGCGTGCAGATCGTCAATGTCCGGGGCAAGGCCAAGCGCTTCGGCGCGTTCACGGGACGCCGCCGCAACTGGAAGAAGGCGTACGTCTGCCTCAAGAAGGGCCAGGAAATCACGTTTGCTCAGGAAGCCTAAATGCCACTCGTCAAAGTCAAACCTACATCGCCAGGCCGGCGGGGACTCGTCAAGGTCGTCAATCCGGATCTGCACAAGGGCGGTCCGGTCGAGGCGCTCACCGAGTCCAAAAAGCGTGGCTCGGGACGCAACAACAGCGGACACATCACG
>VBCY01000266.1 GCA_005882995.1 Betaproteobacteria bacterium | reverse complement strand
AGCGGCCAACCACTACGTTCATGTCCTCTCCCCACTCAATTCATCTTCAAGCCCTGCACCCGGACCAGGCCGTCGGGAATCGGACGGAATCCGGAGAGCTTCGTCGTGTACGCCCACAGCCAGTGGCGGTGGTAGAGATACACGATCGGGCGGTCCTTGAGTGCGATGGCTGCAAGCTGCTCATAGGCCTTGCGGCGCTCGGCGGGGTCGCGCGTTGTACGCGATTTGTTCAATATCTCGTCCACGTCGCTCTTGCAGTAGCCGGCATAGTTGAGTGGCTGCTTGCAGGCGTCGAAGCTGAAGATGTTGCCGTCGGGATCCGCACGTCCGCTCCACGCGAGCACGTAGGCTTCGAACTGTCCCTTGTCGGCCATGTCGAGCGAGGTCGCGAACTCGGTCGATTGGATTTTTACATCGAAGCCGGCTTCCTTGGCCATCGATTGCACCACCTGCGCGAGCTTCTGCTGATCGGTGTTGGTCGGCGCCATCAGTGTGAAGGAAGGATTGGGGACACCGGCCTCGGCGAGCAGTGCTTTGGCGCGCGCGACGTCACGCTTCGGTACCGGAACATTTTTCGCGTAGAAACTGTTTTCGGGCGACACCCACTGGTTGCCGATGGTGGCCTCGCCGTCCATCGCAACCTGTACGATGCCATCGCGATCGAGCGCCAGCTCGAGAGCCTCACGCACCCGTGGATCCTTGCCCAGCGGATTCTTTTGCGCGAGCTCGCTTTTGCCTACGTTGATCGTGATCCCCTGATAGCCGATCTCGGTGATCTTCGCGATCTTGAACCGGCTGTCGGTTTTGAGCGCCGGCACGTCCGACGCCGCCATGCGCTCGATGAAGTCGAGCTGGCCGGATTTGAGATTGGCGAGCCGCACCGTGGAATCCACGATCGGCAGGTACATGATCTTCTCGAGATGGACCTCCGCCTTGTTCCAGTAATTCGGATAACGCTCGAGCACAATGCGGTCCTGCGCGACGCGCTCGACGAAGCGGAACGGTCCCGAGCACACCGGCTTCGCGCCGAACTTGTCGCCTTCGGCCTGGGCCGCCTTGGGCGAGACCATCATTCCGGCGCGGTCGGCGAGCTGCGCGAGGAGCGGCGAGAACGGTGCGGAGAGATTGAGCCGCACCGTCATCGCGTCCACTACCTCTACGCTCGAAACCAGTGCGAGCTCGCCGCGACGGTTCGACCCGGGCATGTTCTTGTGCCGCTCGAGGTTGAACTTGACCGCCGCCGCGTCCAGCTTTTCACCATCGTGGAAAGTGACTCCCGGTCGCACCTTGATCGTGAGCGCCTTGTTATCGGCGGACCACTCATAAGCGGTCGCAAGCTGCGGGACGATATTGAGCTTTTCGTCGATGTCGAAAAGCTTGTCGCAAAGGGCCGCGAACACGATGCGTCCGACAAAGGTGCGCGCCAGCGTCGGATCCAGGATGTCGGGATCCTCAGCCAGTCCGAAGCGCAGCGTCTGTCCCTGGCTTGCGAGTGCGACCAACAACGCGGCGATCCCCAGATTGACCCTCAACGTCCACGCTTTGAGCTTCATCATTTGTTCTCCTCGGGACCGGTCAGGGCACGAAAAGGCGTCGCTCGATCTTAGTCTCATTCGAGTGCTCAGGGAATGACGATCAGGCGCTCACCGCGTGCTTGCGGAACGCTGATTGAAGTCTTGTCAGTCGCTCGCGGTCGCGCGCAGCGCTCGGTACGGCGACAGAGACCGGGATATCGCGCCAGAAATGACAGGCGACGGCGTGGCCGTTGTCGGTCAGCAAAGCCGGGTCCTCCGCTGCGCACCTCGGCTGCGCGTAGAGGCAGCGCGTGCGAAAACGGCAGCCCGAAGGCGGATTGAGAGCGCTCGGTACATCGCCTTCGAGGATGATGCGCTTGCGCCGCGAGCTGGGATCGGGAGTCGGGATCGCCGACAGCAGCGCCTGTGTGTAAGGATGGCGGGGCGACGCGAACAACGCGCGCTTCTCGGCATATTCGACGATTCGACCGAGATACATCACCGCCACGCGGGTGGCAATGTGCTTCACAACGGCGAGATCGTGCGCGATGAAGACGTACGCGAGCCCCAGACTCCGCTGCAGATCGCGCAGCAGATTGATCACCTGCGCCTGGATCGAAACGTCCAGGGCCGAGACCGGTTCGTCGCAGACGATGAGACGCGGCTCGACCGCGAGCGCGCGGGCGATGCCGATGCGCTGACGCTGGCCGCCGGAGAATTCGTGCGGATAACGGGTCGCGTGCTGCGGAGAGAGTCCGACCAATCCGAGCAGCTCCGCCACCCGGGCCTCGGACCTCGCGTCTGCGAGGCCGTACAGCGCCAGCGGTTCGCTCAGCGTCTGTCCCACGGTCATCCTTGGATTGAGCGACGCGTACGGGTCCTGGAAAATGATCTGCATGAAGCGCCGCTGCGCGCGCAGCTCGCTATGCGAAAGGGCAAAGACATTGCGGTCCTCGAACCAGACTTCTCCGGCGGTCGCTTCGATCAGGCGCAGGATGAGCCGTCCGGTCGTCGACTTGCCGCAACCCGATTCGCCGACCAGCGCGAGCGTTTCTCCAACGTTCAGTTCGAAGCCCACACCGTCGACCGCATGGACGACGGCGTTGGCTCGACCAAAGAGTCCGCGCCGCACCGGGAAGTGCTTGACCAGATTATGAGCGCGCAACAGCGGCGCGGCGGCGGACGTCACGTTGCTGCGATAGCAGGGACAGGCAATGGCGCGCGCCAACACGCTGCGCTATGACCGGGACTCACGTCGACGAGTGCCTGATCCTCGCGCTCGCAACGCGGCTTGGAGAAAGGGCAGCGCGGATGGAAATTGCATCCGCTAACCGGTGCCAGCGGATTGGGCACCTGGCCTTCGATCGCCGCGAGTCGATCCTGTTCCAGATCGAGTCGCGGAATGGAGCCCAGGAGTCCTATCGTGTAGGGATGCTGCGGCTCCGCGAACAGGGCGGCTGCGCTGGTGCGCTCGACGATTCGCCCGGCATACATGACGGCAACTTCATCGGCGAGCTCGGCAACCACGCCCAGATCGTGAGTGATGAGGATGATCGCCGTACCAGTATCTTCACGAAGCATGCGCATCAGGTCGAGAATCTGCGCCTGGATGGTGACGTCAAGCGCGGTGGTGGGTTCATCGGCGATCAGAAGCTTCGGCTTGCAGGCGAGCGCCATGGCGATCATCACCCGCTGACGCATCCCGCCGGAGAGGCGATGCGGATAATCGTCAAAGCGGCGCTCCGGCGACGGGATGTGCACCCGGCGCAGCATATCGATGGCCAGGGCTTTGGCTTGGCCACGAGCAAGCTCCCGGTGGCGCATGATCCCCTCGACGATCTGCTCGCCGACGGTGAAAGCGGGGTTGAGCGAGGTCATCGGCTCCTGAAAGATCATCGCGATGCGGTTGCCGCGAAGCTCGCGCATCGCTGGCGGCGGCAGTGAAAGCAGATCGACGCCGTCGAAGAGGATCTGGCCCCCTGCGACGCGACCTGCTCGCGGCAGAAGACCCATGATGGATAGCGCTGTGACGCTTTTGCCGCAACCTGATTCGCCGACCAGGCCGAGCGTGCCGCCCGAGGCGAGCGATAGGTTGATTCCGTCGACGGCTGCGAATTCGCCGCCTCCTTCGACGGCGAAGCTCGTCCGGAGACCGCGGATTTCGAGCAACGCGCTCATCGATAGGTCATCGATGCGTCAGCGCCGCTGTCCCCGCGTGAAAGCGTTCGATCTCTGCCTCGATCTGCGCACGATCGGTGATGCCTGCCGGCCGCGCCCGAGAGGGCAGACAGGCCACGAAGGGCTGGTAACGTTCGAGGCTCTTGACGTAGAGTCGAAGCAGTTCGGCCAGCGGCTCCGCGTGATCGTCGACGCGCAGATCGAGGAACGGATAGGCTTCCGCGGAACAGATCAGAAGCGCGGCAGCCTGCTTGCCGCGCTTGTCGCCGCCCGCGGACTCACCCGCTTGCATTGCGGCAATCAGGCGCTCCGCGAAAGGCAGCTCGCTCGCTGCGTCATAGGCTTGAACGGTGTCCTCGATAACTTCGGGACCGGTCAGCATATTACCTGCAACAGAGAATCCATCTCCGGCAACGTGCCCGCACCACTCGATGCATTCGAGTCCGGTGTGTGCGGCGATATTTCCCTCGGCGTCGACTACGTGCAGTTGCCGATGATTACGGCCGCCGTCGCTCTCGATCAGCGCCTCGACAACGTCTGATGAACTGAGACCCTGCGACAACATCGAAAGGCCCCGCGGACCATACAAAGGATTGACCAGGGCCTGCGTTGCCAGCGCGCCGATACCGCTGTGCGCGTGAGAGCATAACGCACCGACCGCGAAAAAACGGCTCGCGATGGCGACGCCGAAGGCGCCGCTTCTCGATCGCGCGACGATCGACCAGGTCATGCGGTGATACGTCGCCGGACGCGGGCGACAATTCGAAGTCGGAGCGATCGCCGCTGCTCTAAGCTTCGCGTCGCAGGGCTCGCAGCCAGTCGCGCCATGGCGTGAGCATACAACACTGCACGCGGCCGTGAGGGTGTGGTTTTCACACCCTCGCGCGCACCGTCTTCGCTAGCGGTACGCTACAGCCGCGAGCACGTACAGCGCTACCGCGAGCACGACCACTGCGTTGAGCCCGAGGTGGATGGCCAGAAGCGTCGCGAGTATCGCCGCCACAACCGATGCGCAGGCGTTGATTCCCCACGCCCATGCGACGAGGTCTCGCGAGCCGCCGGCGACGCTCGCCAGCCCGAGTGGAAACGGCATCCCCATCGTAAAGGCCAGCGGAGCGATGAGCCCAATCGACAGCGCGATCCTCGCCGCATCGGGCAGCGGCAGCAGTGGTCGAAATACGACGGGCAGGAATACGAGATACGACAACGCGAAGAGTCCAGTGGCAACGACCACCCAGCCGAGCGGCTGCAGCCGCGCGCCATGCAGTTTCGCGCGCAAGCGAGACGAATAGCGACTACCCAGCCCCGCGAACACCAGGAAGGCGCACAGCACAACCGCGACCGCGTACAGCGGGTGTGCGAGGAACAGGATGAATTTCTGAATGAATGCGATTTCGATGAACATGAACGCGAAACCGATCGCGGCGAAGTAGGCCGTAACGCGCCATCGCGACCAACCCACTACCTTATGGACGCGGCCGGCGCCGATCCACAGAGGCAGCAGGATCAGGAGCAGGCTGGCGAGCGCGGCCTGAACAAGGGTCGCGGCGAGCACCGGATAGGCCCATTCAAGCAGCGGCAGCCCGCCCTGCGCCTTCAGCGCGAGCAATTCGGGCAAGGTGCGCCACTTGAAGAACTCGAAGAAGTAAGGGTGATCGTCCGTCGCAGGAGCGATGTTGAACTTGTAGCTCGCGATGAACGCCTCGCGTTGCGGCCCGAGCAACGCCAGCGCGCCTTCATGAAACTCGGGCCGTTCCAGCACATTGAAACGATTGAGCTCCGCCGGGTCGATGCCCGGGTAATAGGCGACATCGAACGAGCGCGAGTGACAGAACTCCTTCAGCGCGACAATCTGCGCGCTCGTGACCTCGCCGTTCTTGACCAGCAGCGTCGCGGTCTTCCAGCCACGGATCAGCACGAGCTGCAGCGCGGGTCGCTCGGAGCCGCGTGCTTCGAGTGCCGCGACTGCAGTGGCAAAGAGCTTCAGCGCATCGCGTGGCGGGAGGTTGACCCAACGCGTGATCGCCAGCAATCCACCGGGTTCCAGGTGATCGAGATACTCGCGCAGCGCTTCGACGGTGTACAGGTAGCTCTCGGAGATCGCGTAGAGCCCTGCCGACGACGCACCAAAAGCATCGAGCAGGCTCATCTGGATCAACTCGAAGCGATCGGCGTGCGCCATGACGAAGTGGCGCGCCTCGCCGATGTGCACGCGCACGCCGGTGGCACTGTAAGGCATGCCCGAGTAGTCGGCGAAGCGATGTTGCACAAGGTCGACGATCTGAGGATTGACTTCGACGGCATCGATCTCGCGCGCCCCGTGATAGATCGCCTGCAGGACGTCGCCGCCCGCCCCCGCGCCGAGCACCAGCACGCGCGGCCGTTCGAGCAGGTGATACGGCAGCGCCGAAGTGAGGGCATCGAGATAGGCAAGAGGCTCGCTCTTCCCGTCGTAGCGCGTGAGCGCGGCCGGACCGTCGCCGTCGGTGAATACGCCAAGCTGAGGCGGCGGCTCCATGATCGCGTTAAGGCTCATTCCTGGGGCGTAGCGAAACGGGATCAGCGGGCTCTCGACGACGGTGATCCATCCCATCGGGCTCGATCGCTCCGCTACCACGCGCGTGTCCCGGATGGCGAGCGTCTGGCTGAGGTCCTTATAGCCTGAAGGATGCAGAGCGGCCCACTGCGAAGGCGAGTTGATAGCAAGAACCGCCGCGCCGCCGAGCAGTGCCGCCGGAAGCCAGCGCGGCCGCACGCGGAGCCTCTGCGCCGCGAGCGCTGCGGCAACAAGGCCCAGCGCGCCGATCCACTGCAATGCCCCAGCCGGACTGGTGACGCTGAGCGCGCCGAGGATGGCCAGGCATCCGGCTCCCGCGCCAAGAATGTCGAAGCTGTAGATGCGGTGTGGCGCGTCGGCGAATCGGCTGAAGGTGAGGCAGACGCACGTCGCGGCGCAGAAGAAAGGAAGCGACAGCAAAGCGTAGACGATCAGCAGCCGCAACGGCTGTCCCGGATCCCAGAGCATTTCCAGCGGATTGAAACCCACACTTTGCGCGAGCAGAAAGCAGCCGATCGCCGTGACGCCGAAACCTGCGGCGGCAGCGACGAACACGCGCTCGAATCTTGGCAGCAGCTGTCGTTGCATGAGCGCGACGAAGGCGCCGGCCGCGCCATAGCCCAGCATTGCGACGCTGATGATCATGTAGGCGAAGTGATGCCACAGGATGATCGAGAACAGACGCATGAGCAGGACCTCGTAGCCAAGCGCAGCTGCGGAGAGCAAGGCCACAGCAGCGAGCGGAGGAGAGCTCATGCGGCACATCGGCAGGCCGGCGCTCTCCCCGCCAGTTCCTGCTTCAATGTCCTCCAGTGAGTGGGACGAACCGGACCGGGAGCACCTGCCGGGTCACAATCGTTCCGTCCGTGTTCTTTGCGACGAGCAGCAGGTGCTGGGTGAGAAACGCGGTACCCACTGGGATCACCATCCTGCCGCCTGGCTTGAGTTGCCGGATCAGCGGCGGCGGCACATGACTGGCAGCAGCGGTGACGATGATGGAATCGAAAGGCCCACAGTCCTCCCAGCCGTAGTAACCGTCGCCGGTCTTGGTCCGAACTCGAGTGTAGCCCTGTTGCTGCAGGCGTCGCTGCGCCTCGACCGCAAGCGGCTCGATGATCTCGATCGTGCACACGCTTTGCGCCAGTTCCGCCAGGACCGCGGCCTGATATCCCGAACCTGTTCCGACCTCAAGCACCACGTGATTCGGCTCGACACGCATGAGATCGGTCATCAGCGCAACGATGTAAGGCTGGGAGATGGTCTGGCCGAAGCCGATGGGGAGCGGGCGGTTCTCGTACGCGGCGTGCTCTTGATCGGGGGGAACGAAACGGTGGCGCGGCACTCTGGCCAGCGCCGCCGTGACCGCCGCAGAGATCGCCGGTTTGCCTGACTCGGCTGCGGCGCTTCGCGCAACTGCGGCGATCTCTTCGACCATGTCTCGCCGCTGCGCGGCGAAATCATTGTCGGCGATCGCTGGCCGCAAGGCTGCCGCGACGAAAAGCGCGCTGAGCAACGACAATCGGACGCCGAAGTGTCTTCGCCACATCATGGAATAAATATTGTATCAAGCTGTTCACCGCGCGTTGCGCGCGACCGCACGCGACGCGACGCAGTGGCAGGAATAAACGCGCAGGCAGCGTGTTCATGATTAGGGAACCTCTGAACAAGTCCCACATGAGTCGCGTTTCTGGCGCAATGGTTTCAGATGCGAGGCGTCGCGGCGCAGCGAATAGTTCGTACTATTCGCAAGCCGCGCAACAATGCAGATGAAGCCATTGCGCCGAAACCCGGATGGGACGGGGCTTTCCGGGCGATCTGCTTTGTCGCTCGGCTTGCCAATAGGGCGCGCTGGAGCGCGGAGGAGGGGCCCCTTTGGGGATCCGACCGCGAAGGCGTGCACGTGCGACCGCAGCGACAACGCTCCGCATCCCGCGCCGGGGTCGCCTCCACTCGCTACGCTCGCGGAGTCCTGCTCCGCCCGGCGCGGTCGCCCTGCTGGCATCGCCTTGCTTCGCGCAGCTCATCCCGGAAAGCCTTCGTCGCGACCACGCGGGGCTTATTCAGAGGTTCCTTAGTATGACTCGCGGCTGCAGATGCATCAGAAGATGACGTTGCTGCAGCGGTTGCTTGTCGCATTCCAGGGAGGGACTTGAGCATCGGCGAGACTCGCAACCGAGGAGAGTCGTCGTGTCCAGAGATTTCGCGCTGCCTGCAATCGTGAACCGGTTCGCATGGATCGCTGTGACGACGCTCTTGAGCTCCATACCTGCGCACGCAGTGCCCAGCTTTGCACGCCAGACCGGCTTCGAATGCGTCAACTGCCACTTGAGCTGGCCCGAGCTGACCCCGCTCGGGAGGGAGTTCAAGTTGGGCGGCTATACGCTCACCAAGGAAGCCAACGGCGAGCGTCCGCTGTTCTCGTTCAAGACCGACAGCCCGCCTCCGTGGGTTCCTGTGGCGGCCATGCTGCAGTTGTCGTTGACGAACACACGGAACAGAGCCGACGCCGACCCGAGCCAATTCCCCCGCAACAACGACGTGGTGCTTCAGCAGGCGAGTCTTTTCTATGCAGGACGCATCGTCGATCACCTCGGCGCCTTCGCGCAATGGACTTACGATGGCGTCGCACACCATAGCTCGATCGACAATGTCGACATCCGCCTTGCCAATCATTATTCGGCGACAGACACCGACATCGCTTACGGACTCACGGTCAACAACAACCCGACAGTCTCCGACATTTACAACAGCACGCCTGCATGGAGCTTTCCCTTTGCCTCCTCGAGCGTTGCGCCGACGCCCAACGCCTCGACTCTAATCGACGGGGGGCTCGGCCAGCAGGTGGTGGGGCTCGGTGGCTACGCCATGTGGAACCGTACGCTTTACACGGAAGTTGCCGGATACCGGACCGCCGACGGCGCCTTCTCGATATTTCGAGCCGGTACCGACAAGACGACCGACGCGGTACTGAATGGCGCCGCGCCGTACTGGCGCGTCGCTCTGCAGCACCTCTGGGATGAAGGCACGCACTCGCTGATGGTCGGGACCTATGGGATCGACGCTCGCAAGTTCCCGGACAGTCTCGATCCGACCGGGCCCACCGATCACTACGTCGACAATGGACTCGACGCGCAGTATCAGTACATCACGGATCGCCATCGCTTTTCGGCGCAGCTCAACTGGATCAGGGAGAAACAAAACCTCGATGCCTCATTCGACGCCGGCGGCTCGAGCAATCCTTCCAACACGCTCAAGACCTTCAGGGGAAAGCTTACTTATTACTTCGATCGCCAGTACGGTGGAACGCTTTCGTATTTCCGGACAACGGGAAATGCCGACGATCGGCTCTACAACACGGGCGAGCCTGTGACCGGCAGCGCGACGGGGAGTCCCAACAGCAGCGGTTATATCTTCGAGCTCGACTGGCTGCCACGACGCGACATCCGGATCGCCGCCCAATACACGGACTACAAGAAGTTCAACGGCGCGAGCTCCAACTACGATGGCTTCGGCCGCAGTGCCCGCGACAACAATACCTTTTTCCTGCTCGGCTGGCTCATGTTCTAAAGGCTTACACGATGGACGAGAAGCAAGCTAACGTAAAACGCCGCTTGATCCTTGTCCGAGGCTTGGGCCTGGCCGGCGGTTGTTTAATGTGCATCGGGGCGCGTAACGCTACGGCCGCAAAAACCTCCAAGGCGGCGCTCCTGTATCAGGAGCGGCCCCACGACGGAAAGCGTTGCGCAGACTGCAGGCATTTCGTCGCTGCTGCGAACGACGCTGCGACCGGGACTTGCGACGTCGTTGACGGCGCGATCAATCGCGAAGGGTGGTGCATCGCGTTCGCGCCGCGAATCTGACCCTACTCACGAAAACAAAACCCCACGACCAGAGCGTGGGGTTCTGCCGAACAGCCGGAACTTTAGTTTAGATCACATCCGCTCGATGACCGCCGCGATTCCCTGCCCGCCTCCGATGCACATGGTAATGAGGCCGTAGCGCCCGCCGGTACGCGCAAGCTCGTAGATGGTCTTCACGGTAAGGATGCATCCCGTCGCGCCGATAGGATGCCCCATGGCGACTGCTCCGCCGTTGGGATTGACTTTGTCCTGGTTCATCTCCAGTTGTTTGCACACGCCCAGCGCTTGCGCCGCAAAGGCTTCGTTCGACTCGATCACATCCATCTGCTCGAGCTTGAGTCCCGCTTTTTTGAGTGCATTTTTTACAGCCGACACGGGGCCCAGCCCCATGATCTTGGGATCGATGCCAGCATGACCGTAGGAAACCAGGCGCGCCATCGGCTTCAGGCCTTTCTTGGCCGCGACGGATTTTTCCATCAGCACGACCGCAGCCGCGGCATCGTTGATCCCGGATGCATTGCCCGCGGTGACCGTGCCATTCTCCTTGGCGAACACGGCTTTCAACTTGCCCATGCCTTCGATCGAGGCATCGGCGCGGACGTGCTCGTCGGTATCGAACTGCACGGGGCCTTTTTTGCTCTTGAGCTCGATCGGCAGGATCTGATCCTTGAAGTATCCCTTCGCCTGGGCATTGGCAGCACGCTTGTGACTTTCGACCGCGAACGCATCCTGGTCCGCGCGAGTGAGCCCGCATTGGGTCGCGACATTCTCGGCGGTTACACCCATGTGCACCGTGTCGAACGGATCGGTGAGCGCGCCGACCATCATGTCGATGTCCTTGGCGTCACCCATGCGCGCGCCCCAGCGCTGCGTCACGTTGGCGTAGGCGGCACGGCTCATGCTCTCGGCGCCGCCGGCAACGGCTGCGTCGATGTCGCCCAACAGGATGTATTGCGACGCGCTCACCACCGCCTGGAGGCCGCTGCCGCAGAGGCGATTGAGCGTAAGCGCGCCTGACTCCGGGGAAAGCCCGCCCTTGAGCGCAGCGACGCGCGAAAGGTACATGTCCTTGGCTTCGGTGTGGATTACGTTGCCGAATACGCACTGGCTGATTTCTTTGGGGTCCACTTTGGCGCGGCTCACCGCCTCGCGCACGACCCTGGCGGCCAGCTCACTAGGAGGAATGTCCTTGAGACTGCCGCCGTAATCTCCGATGGCCGTGCGTACGCCGCGTAAGAAAACGACTTCTCGTTGCTCGTTCATCTTGCTCTCCGGGGAATTTCTCGAGGAAGAAAGTTATTATCTCGCGATTCGCAAACCGGTGCACGTTCCATAGCTCGCGCGCGAAGTGCCGCAAGGAGCCATCGCGAGAGTCTCGAACAGTGACGCCGTGAGGTGGGTGTAGAACCTGAAGCTAAACGGGACGGGCTTTTCATCCAGCGCGGGGTGCGAACGTTTCAGTGCTGGAATCCATCGCGGCAGTTATCCCTCGAGTGTCTGACTGATGCGATACAGGCCTTCGAGTGCCAGATTGTCATGCAGCTTAAAGGGGATCGTAAGTCGTGGCGCAAGAGCACGTGAAGCGCCGCCGGAGATGAGGCAGACAAGTCCACGCTCCTTCGACGCATGCAGGTTGTAGAGGCGCTCGATCGCTCCGGCTTGCGCGTGCTGGCAGCCGCTGGCGATGGCGTCGACAGTCTGCGTGGGCGTCTCGACGTACTCGCCATCGGCGTCGGGAAGTGCGGCGGTGTGTTGGTGCAGGGAACGCAGCATCAAGCCCATGCCCGGCAGAATCACGCCGCCGCGAAACTCGCCGCTGGCGCTCATGAAATCAATCGTGGTCGCGGTCCCGCAGACCACGACAAGGCCAGGCTTGCTATCGAGCAATGCACGCGCCCCAATCAGCGCTGCCCAGCGGTCGCTTCCCAACTGAGCCGGATTTCGATAGCGGTTGACCACGCCGCATTGCCGCTCCTGAGGGATCACCCAGTGTGGTTGCGGGGCCTCGGGCCACACTTCGAGCACCCGGATCATGGTCGCGCGAACGCGCGTTCCGGCAACGTTGGAAATCACCACCTGTGCGGGCGTTGGCATCCTGGTGAACTGCGCCGCGAGCGCAGGAATCTCCTCCAGCAGCACGTGGCCGAATTCCAGCCGGTTGTCGCGCGCACTGCCTGTCGAACTCGCAAGGAAGACGCCCCATTTGAGGAAGGTGTTGCCGATGTCGACCAGCAGGTTGTAAGCGGGCATGGCAGTGGAGGTCGCCTTTTTTGTCATAGCGGATCGAGTGGCCAGATGGGCCGGCGCAGCTTCTGGTAACGATACACCGAGAGATCGGCGTTGGTGACGCCCGCGCCGGCGCATTCGACGATATGCGAGGCGATGGGCTTGAATCCCGCGCGGTAGTGAATGCGCGACTTGAGCATGATGAATTTCTTACGCAGTGGGTCGATGCCGCAATGCGTGAACACGCCCACGTCCATCGGCTCGTGCGCTCGCTCGGTGACGACGATCTCGACCTTGCCGGTGTCGAGAACTGCGGTGCGCCCGAGATGCATCGCGAGGCCGGTGTACATGGGGCCGGTCACCGTGAATTCGCCGTCGGTGATCGTCCGCACGCGGCCGCGAATGTGAAGAGGCTTGGCCTGAAGATCGATCGAAGGCATGTCGGTCTTGCCGCCCAGCTCGAGCGCAACTTCGTTGCCGACGCCGGCGGCGATCATCTGCGCGACGCTCTCCGGATCGCGGATCGGCGCAATGGCCACGTCGTCGAGTTGCTGACGCAGCACTTCGGCGACGACCGCCATCACATCCTGTGCGCCACCGGAGCCGCAGTTGTCGCAGTGGTCTATCAACAGCACCGGTCGGCCGGGGGCGCCCTCACCGAGCGCTTTGGCGCGCGCCACGGACTCTGCCAGAGGCGGCGCGACAAAGGTATATTCGGCTCGCCGCTTCCAGGCGATTTCGAGCATCTTGTCGCAGATCTCCTTCGCTGCCTCGATTCCGTCACGCTTGCGATCGCCAACGACGACAGCCGAAACGCCGGTGTTCGGCGTATCGGCGTGCGGAAATGAAGCGAGAAAAGTCGCCGCCAGGACCCTGCCGCTCGACTCCATCTCTCGCGCGTAACGCACGATGTCGCGTGACGGCCCGTCGTCCGGCGCGTGGCGCATGATCGAGGCGAGGAGCGGTCGCCAACCCCACGCCATCACCGGCTCGACCTCGCCATTGAGCGCGCGCACCAGGATCTCGCCCGCAAGCTTGCCGACGTCGTACATGTCGACGTGCGGATAGGTCTTGTAGCCGGTGATGACGGTAGCGTTATCGACCAGCTCGGATGAAAGATTGGTGTGATAGTCGAGCGTGACCGCGATCGGCAGCTTCGGTGCGACGCGTCTTAAGCGGCGCACGATTTCCCCCTGGGCATCGTCGCAATCCTCGATCACCATCGCGCCGTGCAAATCGAGAAACACCGCGTCGCAGCCCCCTCGAACCGCGTCTTCGAGAGGCCCGATGAGCTGCTCGAAGGTCGCGCGTGAGGTCTTGGTGGAGGGCCATGCTTCGGCGGCAACGGGTGTAACGACTTCTGCACGCTCGCGCTCGCCAATGTCCAGATAAGCCGCCATCGGCGTATTGGTGCAGGCAAAGCGCTCGCGCGCCGCGGCACCGAATGCCGGTCCGTTGCCGTGTCCGAAAGCCGAGAGCGGCGTCGGAATCGGCGAGAAGGTGTTGGTCTCGTGCTTGATCAGCGCGATGACATACCGCCGCGGCATGGAATATCCACCTCATTCCCGCGCCGGCGGGAATCCAGTGTCGGCAATCGAAAGATGCTGGGCCTCCGCGTTCGCAGGGACGACCCACTGGCGCCCAGCGTGCACAGGATTCATGAGCTCGGGCCGCCTCCGGCCGGCGCAAACGGCGGGCCGAGCGGCTTCAGTCGCAATCCGGGCCGCAGACGCGACCATGCGAATTGCGTTGGATCAGCCTTGGCAGGGCCTGGCGCGGTAACGACGAGCACCTCGCGCGCGATGGGTTCAAAGTCGGCTCGGAAATGCACTGAGCTCTTGAGCGCGACGATGCGCTGCTGTCGTGGTTCGATGCCGACATGCCGGAACATTTCCTGGTCCGCGGCCTGACACTTCTTCGACGCGAGCACGACGCGCACGCCGTCCTTTTCCAGGACCGCCATTTTTCCAAGATCCATGCGGAACCCATGGAACATCGGCCCGGTGCAGGTGAAGCGACCGTCCCCCAATTGTTCGATGCGGAATTCGCCCTCGAGCGGAACATGGCCCGGCACACCTGAAATCTCACCCAGTGCGAAGACTGTCTTGCGACCACTCCCGATGGCATGCGCCCTCGCCGCCGAGGCAGGATCAATGAGTAGTCCCAGCACCGCGCCCGGAGCCCGACGTGAGAGCAGCGCATTGAGGAGACCCGTGGTGTCGCCATTACCGCCGGCGCCCGGATTATCCTGAGTGTCGGCAAGGACCACCGGAGCGCCAGGCTCCCCTCGCCGCATGGCGCGCGCCACCGCGGCATCCGGCTCGAACAGCTCCATCGAGAACTCACCTTCGGCGTCGGCAATGGCGTGAGCAAGCGCCGCGGTCGCCGCTTTAACGCGCGCTTCATCCTCGCCGTAGCCGGTTACCGCCATGCCGCACTCCGGAAAGTCGGCCATGGGAAATCCGGGAGTAAAGGAGAGCGTGCAACGGTGTTCTCGCTCCAATCGTTCGAGCAGGAGATAGAGACTTTTCGCCGGCTCGATGAGCGTGCACTGGGACGGCAGTCCGGTTAGAAAGTCGATGACTTGAAACGATTTTGCCGGTGCTCGTCCCGAGTTGAGCGTGGCGTCCAACAGCCGAGCAGCGCGCTTCCCCGTGGCCGCCATGTCAACATGAGGATACGTGCAGTACGCGACCAGGCCATCAGATCGCTCCACCATCGCCCGAGTGACGTTGGCGTGCAGGTCCAGGCTCGCGACAACCGGTACGCGCGGACCGACTGCACTGCCCACGCGAGCGAGCAGCTCGCCTTCGCCGTCGTCCAGGTGCTCGGTCACCATTGCGCCGTGCAAAT
>VBCY01000264.1 GCA_005882995.1 Betaproteobacteria bacterium | reverse complement strand
AGTTGCAGCAGCAATTCGCCGCCGCTCGCCGGACGAAGCCGACCACGCCATGCGCCAACTTTTGGCCGGCGCCGCACGCGACCTGGCGCCTGCGTACAACCGGGCCAGACCGAAACAAGGGTCGCTGCGCACCGCGACCGGCGTCATGTCGTCGTCGCAGCGGGACCGAAGCAGCGTACAAGGACGAGCACGACAACCCAAGGAGGAACGTCAATGAAGATCGCATCGATGCTGTATCGGTCTTTCGTTTGCCTGGCCATGCTGGCCGTGATGCTCGCCGTCCCCGAAGTCGCGGCTCAGACGAAGAAACAGGTGAAGATCTCGCACGCGACCGCGGCGGACGTGGGCAATGACAACCACATGGTCGCGTTCATCATCGCGAGCTACATCAATGCGAATTCAGAGACGCTCGAGGCGCGCATCTATCCGGCCAATCAGCTCGGCGAGGAACGCGCAGTCGTCGAAGGCATGCAATTAGGCGCCGGGGCCACGATTCACATCGGCGGCACGGCAATTCACAACAATTTCAACAAGCGTATGGGAGTGCTCGACTTGCCGTTCATGTGGCGCAACTATGACCACGCGCACCACGTCCTCGACGGCAAGGTCGGCGAGACTCTTGCGGCGGAGCACGAAAAGCTGGGCCTCAAAGTGCTCGGATGGCAGGATAGCTGGGGCTACCGGAACGTCGTCACCACCAAAAAGGAAATCAAGAAGCCGGAGGATCTTAAAGGTCTCAAGATTCGCACCATCCAGACGCCCACCTACGTCGCTGCGCTGAACGCCATGGGCGCCAGCGCGACGCCCATGGCCTTCGGGGAGGTCTATACGGCGCTGCAGACCGGCGTCATCGACGGCCTCGAGCATGCGTCGGCCGTCGTCTATACTGGCAAGTATTACGAGGTCGCCAAATACATCACGCTGACTGAGCACTTGTTCGGTCCGACGGTCACCGTGATCTCCAAGAAGGAATGGGACGGCTATACCGACAAGGAAAAGGAAGTGGTCGCTGCCGCCGCCAAGCTCGCTCAGGACGTCAACCGCAGTCTGTCGGTGCAGCGCGCTGCGGAAGCCATGGACAAGCTCAAGGCCAAGGGAATGATCGTCAATCCGATCGACAAGACCGTTTTCGTCAAGGCCGCGGTCCCGTTGCAGGATCAGCTCGCCAAGTCGCTGGGAGCGGAGGATTTGCTTAAGGTTATCCGCGAAACCCACTGATTCTGAAGTGGCGCGGTCCACTCAACGCGAGCGGAAGCGGCGATGACGGGAGCCGTGTTCCGGCCGCTCGACCGCGCGGTCGAGTTTGTGCTGTTCCTCATCTTTCTCGTTTTCACCCTGGTCGGCGGCCTGCAGGTTTTCAATCGCTTCGTCCTCGGGCTCCCGCTTTCGTGGAGCGAAGAGTTCCAGAAGTTCGGTCATATCTGGATGGTGATGCTGGCGATCCCGGTTGCGTACCGGCGCGGGGCTCACCTCGGCATGGACATGCTTCTGCGCCTGCTTCCCTCACGGGCGCAGCGTGCAGTCGGGTTGCTGACGGAAGTGCTATGGCTCGTTCTCGCTCTCGCCATCGGCCGCTATACGTTGGCGATCATGCAGATCGCCTGGACCCAGGAGAGCCCGGGGCTCGGATTGCCGATGCACTGGGTCTATTCCGGCATGGTGATCGGCAGCGTCTATCTCGCCATCGTCGCGCTGCGACGCATTGCCACGCACTTTGGCTGGAAAGAACCGCGGCCCAGCAGCCTGGGAGTCCACTGAATGCTTGTATGGCTGTTCGTGCTGCTGCTGGCGTTGATCAGCTTAGGCGTGCCGATTCTGTTGGTGATGGGCGTGATCGGTCTCGCCGGCATCCTTGCTACACCCAGTCTGGTGCCAGCGCTGTTTCCGCAAAAAATGTTCGCCATGCTCGACAACTTCAGTCTGCTGGCCCTGCCCTATTTCATTCTCGCCGGCGAGCTCATCTCCGCCGGCGGGATTTCAAAACGCCTGGTTGAATTCGGTGAAACCGTGGTCGGTCATTGGCGTGGCGGACTCGGCCATGCATCGGTCGTGTCGAGCATGGTTTTCGCCGGCGTCTCGGGGTCTTCGGTCGCCGACACCTCAGCCATCGGATCGATCCTGGTGCCTGCGATGAAGGACCATGGCTACAAGCCGGGCTTCGCCGCGGCGCTGGTGGCGTGCGCCGGAACCATCGGCGCGATCATTCCACCGAGCATGACCATGATCGTCTACGGTTCAATGGCGAACGTTTCCATCGGTGGCCTTTTCCTCGGCGGTATCGTGCCCGGTGTGTTGATCGGCATCGGATTGATGATCGTCATCCGCATCTACGCACTCGCTCCCGCGTACCCCGAGCTGCGCCGGACAAGTGGTCGCTTCGAGCCGCGCCGGGTGATGCGCGCGATGCTTACCGTATGGCCGGCGCTGCTCGCGCCGGTGATCGTCGTCGGCGGAATCCTCACGGGCGCGTTCACCGCGACTGAGGCGGGAGTCGTCGCCTGCTTCTACGGCTTCCTGGTGGGTTTCTTCATCTACCGCAAGCTCAAGCTCGCGGATTTGCCGAGAATCTTCGTCCGCGCCGCGATCACCACGGCGATGGTCTCCGGGATCATCGGCGTCGCCGGAGCCTTCGGCTGGCTGTTGTCCTATCTGAACTTCAACGACATCGTGCTCGGCGCGATAACCCACCTGGGCGGCGGCAAGCTGGGCGTGCTGCTGCTGCTGATGGCGGTCATGCTGGTGCTCACGATGTTCGTCGATTCGATGGCCATCCTTATCATCCTGATTCCGGTCGCCGTGATCATTGGCCGCAGCTTCGGGATCGACGAGTTCCAGCTCGGGCTGCTCATGGTGATGGCCACCCAGATCGGTTCGACGACGCCACCGGTGGCGGTGCTGCTATTCGTCGCAACCAGCATCGCGGGGTGCACGTACAACGAAACCATCCGCTATTGCTGGGCTTTCATCGTGGCCGAGGTGGTCGTGCTGACGCTGGTGGTCTTTTGGCCCGCCCTGGCGGCATGGATTCCGCACCATTTCCTCGGCTGAGCAGCTTCTTTGCCCCGCTCGCGCTGCGGCAGGCCGCGATCGCCTCGCGCAGCGTCGCGATGGCGGCCGGTCGTGGAAAGCTTCTGCGATAGGCGAGCGCTACGCGGCGGGAAGGCACCGGTCTCGCGAAGGGGACAGGCACCACCAGGCGGCTGTGATACTTCGGCGTCAGCGCGTCGCGCGGCAGCACTGAGACGCCGAGTCCCGACGCGACCATGTTGCGGATCGTCTCCAGGGAGTTGGTACGTGTCACTGGCGCATCGCTGCGATTGAGCTCCGGGCAGCTCTCCAGCACCTGGTCGCGGAAGCAGTGTCCGACATTGAGCAGGATGGTGTGTTCGCCGCGAAGCTCGGATGGATCGATCGACTTGCGCTTCGACCAGCGATGGTGCTGCGGCACGACCACCCGGAAGGGCTCCTCGTACAGAAATTCCGTCACCACGCCCGGCGGCTGGAAGGGCAAGGCGATGATGGCGGCATCGATGCGTCCGCTTTTGAGCGCAGTTTCCAGATGCTCGGTCAGGTTCTCTTCGATTTCCAGCGGCATCTGAGGCGCTCGTTGGTTGAGCGCCGGAATGAGATCGGGAAGAAGGTAGGGAGCAACCGTGTGGATCACCCCGAGCCGGAAGATCCCGACGAGCTGGTTGCGTCCCGCCTGGGCAATGTCGCGAATGCGCGCCGCTTCCTCGAGCACCTTCTGCGCCTGCTCGACGATGCGCTCGCCCACCGGCGTGACCGTCACTTCCGACTTGGCGCGTTCAAAGAGCTGGATACCGAGCTCTTCCTCGAGCTTCTGAATCGCGATCGACAGCGCCGGCTGGCTGATGAAGCAACGCTGCGCAGCACGGCCGAAGTTTCTCTCCTGTGCGACGGCAACGATGTAGCGCAGCTCGGTCAAAGTCATCGGCGCCGATTGAGGAAGTTCGCGAAACCTTCGCCCACTTCGTTGTGTTTCAGCGCAAGCTCGACGGTCGCCTCGAGATATCCGAGCTTGTTGCCGCAGTCGTAACGCCGGCCTTCGAACTCGTACGCGAGCACCTTTTCATCGTTGAGCAGCCTGGCGATGCCGTCGGTCAACTGTATCTCGCCACCCGCGCCGGGCGGCATTGTCTTCAGGTGATGAAAGATGCGCGGCGTCAGGATGTAGCGCCCGACGACAGCAAGCGTGGAGCTTGTCTCGTCCGGTTTCGGTTTTTCGATGATCCGGTGAATTCGCGACAGTCGACGGTCGGATGCGTCGGTCTCGACGATACCGTAGCTGCTGGTGTCCGCTGATGGAACCTGCATGACTCCGATCACCGAATACTGCTCGCGGGCGGCGATCTTGGTCATCTGGGCCATGACCGGTGTCCCGGCATCGATCAGGTCGTCGGCCAGCAGGACGGCAAAAGGATCGCTGCCAATCACCGGCTCGGCGCAAAGGACCGCGTGCCCGAGTCCCAGCGCCTCCGCCTGACGGATGTAGATGCAACTGATTCCCGGCGGCGTGGAAGCCTGAACCGTTTCAAGCAACGCGCTTTTGTTGCGCGCCGCGAGCTCCGTTTCCAGCTCGTAGGCCTTGTCGAAATGATCCTCGATCGCCCGCTTGTTGCGCCCGGTAATGAAAATCATATCGGTGATGCCTGCCGCGGCGGCCTCTTCGACGGCATACTGAATCAGCGGCTTGTCTACGACCGGCAGCATCTCTTTGGGACTTGCCTTGGTCACCGGAAGGAAGCGACTGCCGAGGCCTGCAACCGGGAACACCGCCTTGGTAACTTTACCGAATGCCATGGGTGAGCTTCCTGAATTGTTGTTCATCAAGCACTGGCACTTGCAGTTCCTCGGCGCGAGCCAACTTGCTTCCCGGATCCGCACCGGCCACGACGTAGCTGGTCTTTTTAGATACGCTACCTGCGACCTTTCCGCCACCACGTTCGATCAAATCTTTTGCTTCGTCCCGAGAAAGCGTCGGCAATGACCCGGTCAGGACGAAGGTGAGTCCGGCGAGCGGCCCTTTTGCCGCTCGTCGAGGCGCCTCCTCGGACCAATGTACCCCGGCGGCGCGAAGTTGAGCAATGACCTCCCGGTTGTGCGCTTCGGCAAAGAACTGACGGATGCCTTGAGCGAGTACCGGCCCAACGTCGCGGACCTCAAGGAGCGCCGCCTCGTCGGCGCTGATGAGGTCGTCGAGTTTGCCGAAATGCAGAGCGAGATCCTTTGCGGTTGTCTCGCCGACATGGCGGATTCCGAGCGCGAAAATGAAGCGCGCCAGTGTCGTCTTGCGACTCCGCTCGATGGCCGTGACCACATTCGCCGCCGACTTTTCGGCCATGCGCTCCAGTTCGGCCAAGGCCGCGACCCCGAGCTTGTAAAGGTCGGCGGGTGTGTGAACGATGCCGGCGTCGACCAATTGATCGACCAGCTTGTCACCCATGCCTTCGATATCCATCGCCCGGCGACTGGCGAAATGCAGCAGTGCCTGCTTGCGTTGCGCGGGACAGACCAGCCCGCCGGTGCAGCGAGCGATCGCCTCATCGGGCAGCCGCACGACCTTCGAGCCGCATTCAGGGCAGCGCGTCGGCATGACGAACTCGCGCGCGCCTTTCGGCCGCTTGTCGACGATGACGCGCACGACCTCGGGGATCACGTCGCCGGCACGGCGGACGATCGCAGTGTCGCCGATGCGGATGTCCTTTCGCCGAACCTCATCCTCGTTGTGCAGCGTCGCGCTGGTCACCGTCACGCCACCGACGAAGACCGCCTTCAACCGCGCGACGGGGGTAATCGCTCCCGTGCGCCCGACCTGAACTTCGATGCCCAAGACCTCCGTGGGCATCTCTTCCGCGGGAAACTTGTGAGCGAGCGCAAAGCGCGGAGCGCGCGACACGAAGCCGAGTCGCTGCTGCAGTCCGAGGTCGTTGAGCTTGTACACGACCCCGTCGATTTCGAAAGGAAGCTCAGCCCGGCGACCGGCGATAGATCGGTAATAGCCGAGCAGCCCGTCCAAGCCGCGCACGACGGCGCGTTGCGTTGTCACCGGCAAGCGCAGCGCGGCAAGGTAATCGAGCAATGCGTCCTGAGTAGTCGGCGGCGGCTCGTCTCCCCATTCGACGGCGCCCACGCCGTAGGCAAAGAAAGTCAGACGCCGCGCAGCGGTCATCTTGGGATCAAGCTGACGCAGCCCTCCCGCGGCAGCGTTACGCGGATTTACGAAGGCTCGACCGCCTTTTTCGGTCAGCGCCGCGTTGAGCGCGGCGAAATCGCGCTTGAGCATGAGGACTTCGCCCCTCACTTCGAAATAGACTGGCGCCTGGCGCGGCAGCTGCAGCGGAATGGCGCGCACGGTCTTTAAATTGCCGGTGACGTTCTCGCCGCTGTAGCCGTCGCCACGCGTCGCGCCGACGCTCATGCGTCCGCGCTCATAGACGATACTCACTGCAAGCCCGTCGAACTTGGGTTCGACCGCGTAGTCGAGCGCTTTGACGCCCAGCGATTCGCGAGCGCGCCGATCGAACGCCTCGGCTTCCTCGTCGGCGAAGGCATTGCTGAGCGAGAGCATCGGTACGCGATGCGTGACAGTTTCGAACTCGCTTGCCGGTTCGCCTGACACTCGATGAGTCGGCGAATCGGCAGTGGCGAGCTCCGGATAGTCACGCTCCAGCGACTCGAGCTCTCGGAACAGCTGATCGAACTGCGCATCGCTGATGGTAGGCGCGTCCAGCACGTAATACGCGTGGTTGTGCGCTTCGATCTCGGCGCGCAGCTTGGCAGCACGGCTGGCGACCTTGGGCGGCACCGCCATTAGGGAAGGTTCCTTACCTCAACCGAACAGGCGTAGCGCGCGTGGACTGCCCGGCTCGATATGTGCCTCACGCAGCGCCGCAGCCGTCGCCTGTACCTGCCCGCGGATTGCAGAGAGCGAAGCGTCCGTGAGCGCGCGCCGATTGTCATCGACCAACACCGCTTCCAAGGTATGAGTCATCCGTTTGGCAGCGAGCCGCATCTGATCGAACACCCGTACCGGGTCGACGACACGTGGAACATCCAGGATGAATACCACGCCGGGCGTCGTCAGCGCGCGCAAGTTCTCGATGCTGAACGGCTCCTGCCTGTAATTCTGCAGGCTGAACAGCGTCGCACCGGTCTCGTCTTGCACGAAGTCGAACTGCCCCGCCGGGGTGAGTTTGAATCCCGCCGCTTCGGCGACACCGCGCAGCCGCGTGCCGGCAATCTGGCCCATGTCGCTTTTGAGCACAGTGAGACCGATCTGCACGTCGAGGTCGGCGCAGAAGCGATCGAGTTCTTCGGCACGCGCCGCCTCGGCAGCTGCATCGGGTAACTTCGCCGCGGCGTTGAGAGGGGCGGCGAGCTGTGAGACCGAGCGCAGGAACGCATCAATCTCTTCGCGCGTCGCGGCGCCGCTGCGGTTCGCCAGCAACATACAAGCGGCGAGCACCTGCCAGGGACCCGACGCCGACCCGTCGAGCGTCTGCCATGGTAGGCCGGGGGCGCGCTTGCCCATCCAGCGGACCGGTTTCTCATATCGCATCCCAAGCGCCCCCGCCAGCGCCTTGGTGGGGATCGGTTGCTGCGGCTGCAAGTCGATCACCGACTCGATGTCATCGTCCGGAGCGATGCCATCACTTTCAGCATGCACCGGTATTTCGGGAAGCGCTTCGATCTGAGCCTCGGGCTCGCCCGCCGGGACATCATCCGGGATCGCATCGTTCGCTTCCTGCACCGACGTGGCCATCGCGCCGCTCGCGTCGGCTCCTCCGAGCATCGGCTCGACGCGATCCGTGTCGCGCGACGCGACGGCCGGCTTGCGAAACGCCGGGTCGATGCGCCGCCGCACGCGGCGTTCCTGCAGCCAGTTGACGATGATGACGCCAATCACCAGCAAGGCCCCGGCAATCAGCAGGGCGATGAATAGCGGATTCAGCGCCGGCATATGGACATCTACCTACTAAGCTGCTGTTTCGGCAAGCTCGAGCGCCTCTGCAATGTCGACCGCGACGACGCGAGAAACACCGGGGTCCGGCATCGTGATTCCGATGAGCTGGCTCGCCATTTCCATGGTGATCTTGTTGTGGCTGATGAACACGAACTGGGTTGCTTCGGTCATAGTTCGCACCAGCGCGCAGAAGCGCTCGGTGTTGGGATCATCGAGCGGCGCATCGACTTCATCGAGAAGACAGAATGGCGCCGGGTTGAGCTGAAACAGTGCGAAGACCAGGGAGATGGCAGTCAGCGATTTTTCGCCGCCGGAAAGCAGATGAATCGAGGTGTTGCGCTTGCCCGGAGGCTGCGCAATCACCTGCACGCCCGAATCGAGAATCTCTTCGCCAGTCAGCAGCAATTTTGCCTGGCCGCCACCGAAAAGCGTCGGAAAGAGGCTGCCGAAGTTGACATTCACCGCGTCGAAAGTCTCCTGCAGCAGCTGGCGTGATTCCCTGTCGATCTGGCGGATTGCGGTCTCCAGCGTCGCCATCGCTTCGGTGAGATCCTGCGCTTGTGCATCAAGATAGGCTTTGCGCTCCGAGGTTTGAGCCAGCTCGTCGAGTGCTGCGAGATTCACCGGGCCAAGCGCGGTGATGGTCTGCGTCAATCGCTCGATCTCCGCGGGTAAGCCGCTGGCCCTGCCCCACGCCTTCATCTGCGCCGGCAGCGCCGTGAGATCGGCATGCGCCTCGCTCAACTGCTCGGCGTACTGCTGCTCCGCGAGCAAGGCGGCCTGCTCCTTGAGCCGTATTTCGTCGATTTTCGCTCTCGCGGGATCCAGTTTCTGGCTTGCGGCGAGGCGCGCCTCGTCAGCGCTTCGCATATCGTTCGCCATCAACTCCTGCCGATCGCGTGCCCCCGCCAACGCCTCCTCGGCCGCCGCACGCACCGCAAGCTGAGCTTGCAACGCGGCTTCCACAGGCTCGCGGTCGATCTGTCCACGTTCGCCCGTGAGCTGATCGAGCACATTCTGCTGCTGCGCTGCCTGAGCCTGCAGCGCTTCGCGTCGGCGTGCGAATTCCGCCAGTCGCTCGCGACAGGCGCGCTCGGCAAAGCCTGCTTCCTGTGCTGAGAGCTCCGTCTTTCTGACGTGTTCGCGGCCACTCGTCAACGCGGCATCCGCCTCGCTGGCAGCGTCGCGAGCGCTCGCGAGCTGCTCGGCTTCGGCACTGAGCCGGCCACGCGCCCCTGCAACCTCAGCCTCGATTTGCGAGAGCATGTCACGCTCGGCTGTCTCTTCCTGCGACACGGCCGCAAGTTCCTGAGCGATCTGTGCGCGCCGGTGCTCCGCGGCTTCGGCAGCCTGCTTGAGCTGCAGAAGCTCGAGCTCCAGTTCGTGACATCGTCTTTGCTGCGAGGAAAGCGCCAGGCTTTCGTCGTGGTATTGCTGCTGGCGTGCCTTGAGCTCCGTTTCCGCTGAAGTTCGCGCTTCTTCTGCGGCCAGCGTCTGCTCGCGTGCCCTGGCAATCCCGCTCTCCAGCTCGTGAAGCTCTCGCTGGCGGACAAGCACTCCATGCAGCTCACTGTCGGGAGCAAAAAGGCTCACCGCCTGTGCACTCACGACGTGACCGGCGGGCGTCACCAAAGCTTCGCCTTCCGAGAGCGACCTGCGTTCGACCAGGGCAGCGTCCAGGTCGGCAACGCAGCGCACGCCGCTCAACCAGTCGGCGAGCACTCGCGAGAGATCGACACCTTGGGTCTTGACCTTGGCGAGAAGCGTGTCGCCGCCCGGCTCGCTGCGGCCCTCCTGCGTTGTCGCGGCGTACGCTGCGACGCGGCCCGGCAGCGCCACGTTGCCTTGGGTCCACGCTGCAGCCGAGTCGAGCGAAGAGACTTCGATCGCGTTGAGCCTTTCGCGCAGCACGGCTTCCAGCGCATCTTCCCAGCCAGGCTCGATGTCGAGCTGCTGCCACAGCCGCCGCGCTCGCTCGACGCCATGTGCGGCCGACCATGCCGCGGCATTCGGCCCGCCACCGATTTTCGCCTGCAGTGCGGCGAGCGCCTGCGCCCGCGCTTCGCGCTCGGCGAGCGCGCTGCTCGCACTTTGCCAGGCGTCGCTCTCGACGCGGTGGCGCTCCTGCAGCGAGTGCACGACGTCGTTGAGCTCGTTGAGCGCCTTTTCGCGCTCGGCCAGATCCACGCTTTCCTGCTCAAGTTGCTCGCCTACGATGGCAATTTCGCGCGACGGCCGCGATGCCAGATCACGCTCTTCCGCTTCCAGGCGTTCCCGACGCTGAGCAAGCGCGTTCAGCGCCTTGTCTGCGTTCTCGCGACGGGTTTCCGCGACGCGGATCGCCTGCTCGACGTCGCTGATGCGTTGTTGAACGGCAGCCACCGCGCTCGCAACCTCCGCGATCCGGGACTCGAGCGGTGTCATGGCCTGGGCGGCGACGCGTTGCTCATCCTCCGCAGCCTCCCGGCGCGCGATAGCCGCTTCCAGCTCACGCTCGCCGGAGCGCGTATTCTCATCCGTGGCCGCGATCTGTGTGGCAATCGCTGCGATCTGCTCGTTGATCTGCGCTGCCTGTTGGGCGAGGCGGCC
>VBCY01000263.1:5789-16090 GCA_005882995.1 Betaproteobacteria bacterium | reverse complement strand
AACGCCGCCGTTGCGCAGCATTCGCGGCTTCAATGTGGCGCGCACCACGGGTACGGCGATGGACTGGGTCGCCGTATCAGATGTCAATCCCGATACATTGACGGCTTTTGTGCAGCGGCTCGCGCGAGAGGATGCATCGCCCTGACTCGCATCGTCGTTCCGCGCCGACTTTCGGCTGTGACGCTAACGCGGCCATAGCCAGCCGAAGACGCCGGCGGTCAGGAGCGCGTAGATTAGGGCGGTGATACCAGATGGACATTTGCCACAGCGCGACCGCGTAACCGATGAACGCCGCGACGCTCACCAGCCGGAAAACCTGTGCATACGAAGCGCCCGCCGCTAGCGCCACCGCAGTCGCGTATCCCGCAAGGATCCCGACGACGACCGAGTAGAGGAACCACAGAACCAGGCTCCTTGCCATCGCCACCGGCCCCTCCGGCATGACCGTGAACACCATGACCGGCCCCTTGCTGCGCTTTTCCGTGAACGCCGGTGATTTCAAGTCCTGCATGCTGGACGGTCGCGGCATCATGTAGTCGCCGGGAGAAAGGCTGAACGGACGCAACGCTTCCATCACCTTGTCCTCATCAGGCACTTTGCGGTAGTCGCTCTTGTGCCACGGCGTGGCCATGTGAATGATCGAGCTCGCAACGAACACGATGATCGATGACAGCAGGATCGGCAGCCATAGCGCGGACAACATAGTCATGTGATCTCCTGGAATGGATGATTCTTAGTGACCAATCTTGCGTTCTTCGCCGGCGATGAGCTTACGTATGTTGGCGCGGTGCCGCCACACCAGCAGGACCGAAATCGGAAACAGTGCCCAGGCTTGCGGCCCTTTGCCCAGGAAATATAACCCGAGTGCAGGTGCGCAGACGGCAGCGATCAGTGCGGCGAGGGAGGAGAACCTGAAGGCAATGGCGACGACCAGCCACACCGCAACCACCCCAAGACCGAGCTGCAACGACAGAGCGAAAACGACGCCGGCAGCGGTTGCGACGCCCTTGCCGCCTGCGAAGCGGTGAAAGACCGGGTAGAGGTGACCCAGGAACACGGCGAGCGCTGCGCCGGCGGTTGCCAGCGCGGCATCGCCCCAGCTCGCCCCAAGGCGGTCGGCGAGCCACACCGCAGCAAAGCCCTTCACGCCGTCTCCGGCGAGCGTCAACACGGCTGCCGCGCGGTTACCGGTGCGCAGCACGTTGGTCGCTCCGGGGTTGCCTGAACCATAGCTGTGCGGATCCGGCAAGCCGAATAATCTGCTGACGACCACGGCGAACGAGATCGATCCGATGAGATACGCGGCGACGATGACGGCAAGCGTGGCCAGAGATGGATTCATCTACAATGGCATGTTTCGAAATCGCGGCGGATTGTAACAAAAGAACGTCGCGCCGGCGGCCCGCTCATGGACACTATCTTCATCAACGATCTCCGCGTCGAAACGCGCGTCGGCGTCTACGAATGGGAACAGCATCTCACGCAGCCGTTGCTGCTCAATGTCGAATTCGAGCTGCCATCGACAGCTCCTTTTGCCAGCGACAAGTTCAGTGATGCCACCGATTACGCCGCAGTCGTGGCGCGCCTGCAAGCGCTTGCTGCCGATCACCCCCACAAGCTGCTCGAGCGTTTTGCCGAGGCCGTGGCGGAGATCATCACGAGTGAATTCGGTGCTCCCTGGGCGAGGGTGCGAGTCGCCAAACTGGCTCCTATTTCCGGCGTGAAACAGATCGGCGTGTCGATCGAGCGCGGCAAGCGATCATAGTCAGCTCTTTCCCTCACCCCTGCCCCTCTCCCGTCGGGAGAGGGGTTCTTTTTCGCCTCTCTCTTCTCTCCCTCGGGAGGGGGCTCGTTTTTGGCCTCTCCCTCTGGGAGAGGTCGCCGCGCGAGAGCGCGGCGGGTGAGGGAAAGCGTGTCGATCATTTCCGTGATGGCTCAGGCCTCGCCTTGCGATAGCAACGCCGCATTGCCTCCCGCGGCGGCAGTATTGATCGACAGCGTGCGCTCAACCGCAAAGCGGAACAGATAGTTCGGTCCGCCGGCCTTGGGACCCGTGCCCGACAGCCCCTCGCCGCCGAAGGGCTGCACGCCGACCACCGCTCCGATCATGTTGCGGTTGACGTAGACGTTTCCCACGCGCGCACGCGCGACGATGCGGCGAACGGTCTCGTCGATGCGACTATGAATGCCGAGCGTAAGGCCGTAGCCCGTGGCGTTGATGCTATCGACGACTTCCTCGATCGCAGCCGCCGAGTAACGGATTACGTGCAGGACCGGGCCGAAGACTTCGCGCTCGAGGCGATCGATGCGGTCCAACTCGACGAGCGTAGGCGCCACAAAGGTCCCATGAGAACAGGCGTCCGGGAGTGCGACGCGATGCCGCACGCGCCCTTCTGCAGTCATCGACGCCACATGCGCTTCGAGGGAGTCACGCGCATCACGATCGATCACCGGGCCGACGTCGGTCGCAAGCAATGCAGGATCACCAATCACCAGTTCATCCATAGCTCCCTGCAGAAGCTCCATGACACGCGGCGCAATTTCATCCTGCAAAAAGAGCACGCGCAAGGCCGAACAGCGCTGGCCTGCACTGTTGGAACTGTCGACGATGAGGGCGTTCTGGCCACCGGTCTCGGCAATCAGCGGAACCAGCACGTCGCGACGCGCGAGCGTTCCCGCGATGCCGCGTGCCACGTCCGTTGAACCGGTAAATGCGACGCCTGCGGAGCGTGCATCGGCTACCAATGCGGCGCCGACGACTTCGCCGCTGCCCGGAAGCACCGCGAGTATGTCGACGGGAATGCCCGCGGCCAACATGAGCTCCGCCGCTCGAATCGCGATAAGCGGCGTTTGCTCGGCGGGCTTGGCAATCGCGGCATTGCCGGCGGCGAGCGCGGCCGCGATCTGACCGGTGAAAATGGCGAGCGGAAAGTTCCAGGGGCTGATGCAAATGAACGCGCCGCGGCCGCGGAGTGCAAGCTGATTGCTCTCGCCGGTCGGTGAGGGTAACGACAGCGCTTGCGCGAAGTGCCGCCGGGCGCCGGCGGCGTAATAGCGGCAGAAGTCAGCAGCTTCACGCACTTCGCCGATGGCATCACCGCGCGTCTTCCCCGCCTCGCGCGCGAGCAGCACGACCAACTCGTCACGAGCGTCTTCGATGAAGCTGGCAGCGCGTTCGAGCAGGGCTGCGCGTTCCTCTCCGCCAGCGGCATCCCATGCGCGCTGCGCTTCGACCGCGCGCGATATCGCGCGGTCGACGTGTGTTGCGTCGGCATCGACCACGCCGCCGATGGCTCGGCGGTGATCGCTCGGGTCCATTGCTGTCCGCGAAGGACCTGCCATTCGCTGCCCGCCGATGATCGGCGCTGCGCTCCACCGGGCCTCTTCGCTGGCGGAGCCAACCCCGCTCTCGCTAGGAGAGGGGCAGGGGTGAGGGAAAGACTCGAACGCGGCGTCCAACGTTGCCATTTCCATCTGGTCGGCCAAGCTTGCTCCGCGCGAATTGATGCGTTCGGGGAGGAACAGATCGCGAGGCAGTGGTATGGCAGGGCTCGGCGTGGCGCCACGCTCGCGGACACGCCGCACGGGATCGGCGATGACGTCCTCCACCGCCACGTCCACATCGGCAATGCGATTGACGAAAGACGTGTTGGCGCCGTTTTCGAGCAATCTGCGTACGAGATACGGCAACAGGTCCTGATGACTTCCAACAGGGGCGTAGACGCGGCACGCGATGCCGGAGTTGTCCGCGGGAGCGATCTCGTCGTAGAGCGTCTCTCCCATGCCGTGCAGACGCTGAAACTCGAAGTCACGATGCGCCAGCGAGTGCTCAGCGGCGAATTCGATGATTGCCGAAGCCGTATGCGCATTGTGAGTCGCGAACATCGGATAGAGCCAGACGTGGGCGGCGACGATGCGACGAGCGCACGCAAGATAGGTGACGTCGGTGTGCGCCTTGCGTGTGAAAACGGGGTAACCGGGAAGCCCTTGCACTTGCGCGCGTTTGACCTCGGTGTCCCAATAGGCGCCCTTGACCAGGCGCACCGGCATCCGCATACGTTCTTCGGCGCAAAGCGCAGCGAGCCAGTCGATCACCGCGGGCGCGCGCTTTTGGTAAGCCTGCACAGCGAGACCGAGGCCCTCCCAGTCGGTGAGCGATGCGTCGCGGCGCACGCGGGCGAATATTTCCAGCGACAGCTCCAGTCGTTCGGATTCTTCCGCGTCAATGGTGAGTCCGATGCCGCCACTTGCCGCGATGCGCGCAAGCTCGGCGATTGCTGGAACCAGTTCGGCGAGCGCTCGCCCCTGTTGCGCAAATTCGTATCGGGGATGCAGCGCCGAGAGTTTGACGGAGATGGATGACTGAGCGAAAAGATCAGCCCCGGGCTCGCGAGCCGCGGCGATGGCGGCGATGGCCTGGGCGTAGGCCACATGGTAGCGTTTGGCGTCGGCCGCCGTAATCGCCGACTCGCCCAGCATGTCGAAGGAGTGGCGAAAGCGCGCGTTGCCGCCCGAACGGCTGCGCTCGAGCGCTTCACCAATCGTGCGTCCCATCACAAACTGCTCGGCCATGATTCTCATGGCCTGACGCAAGGCGAGGCGCACGACCGGTTCACCGGCGCGAGCGACAACGCGCTCGTACCATGCCGCGGGATCGCGCGCGGTGTCGGAATCGATCTGCGTGAGCTTGCCGGTGAGCATCAGACCCCAGGTCGATGCGTTCACCATAAGTGAAGTGCTCTGGCCGAGATGCTTGTGCCAGTCGCCGCGAGAGAGCTTGTCGCGAATCAGGCGATCAGCGGTCGCCGCATCCGGGATGCGCAGCAGCGCCTCGGCCACGCACATGAGCAGCACGCCTTCCTGCGTGGACAAGCGCGCCGAGACGCGAGTTGAGGCCTCTTCGGAAAGCGCCGCGGCGTCCAGCAGTCGCGTCACCAAATCGGTTTCGTCGGCGAGAATGGCCTCACGGATAGAGTCGCCCGCGGGGCGCTCCGGCAGCAGCGGCAGAGTCATTATTGAGAATTACACAACTGAGTGACGTTTGACCCTCACCCGCGCCGTCGTGCACCCCTCTCCCGGCGGGAGAGGGGTTAGGGGTGAGGGCCAGCTCATCCGAATTGCAACCGATGTCACGCAGTCAGGAAACGCTCTGCGCACCCCTCTCCCGGCCGGAGAGGGGTTGGGGTGAGGGCATGTCGGTGGGCGTAGGCTTTGCTTCGGCATTCGCGTGCATCACCAGGCAGCCGGAGGTTTGCGATTGATCTCGATTCGCCTGCCTCGAGTCGAAATGTACCCGCCGTACGCGAGATCCTTGAAAACGCGGCTGACCATCTCGCGTGAGGCGCCGATGCGGCTCGCGATCTCGCGCTGCGTAAGGGGTTCAGCGATTACCCACTTGCCATCTTGCTCTACGGCAAGGTCGAGCAGCAATCTGGCCACGCGGCCATAGACATCCATAAGCGCAAGGCTACGGACATTCTCGGTCAGAGCACGCACCCGCCGGATCAGGTTTACGATGAGATGAAGCGCAAAGTCAGGGTTAGTCGCCAGGGCATCACGCATCTCGCTCTTGGTGATGATTGCAAAGCGAGACGGTTCCAGCGTGAGCACGGAGGCCGAACGCGGTCCCTCGTCGAGAACCATCTCACCAAAATATTCGCCCGCTCCGGCGGTGCCGAGCACGAGCTCGCGTCCGCTAACGTCGCTCACGAAAAATTTAACGCTGCCCGACAAAATAACGTACAGCGAATCCGTTCGATCGCCTTGGCTTAGAATGACGGTGTTCTTCGGAAAGCTCCGGACGATCGGCAACTGCGAGAACGCGCGCAGAATCTCCGGGGGCAGTGGTGGCACCGGCGTGCTCTGGGCTAACGTTGGGGGCATAGCGGCGCGGGTCAGGCAAAAATGCGAGCGGTGGGAACGCGTCGGCGCAATTCTCCTACGGCCGAGCCGATGGGTAAAGCAAACTATTGAGAATTGCGTAGCCGCATGACAATAGCTTCCGTCATTCCCGCGGAAGCGGGAATCCAGCGTCTTGGGCAAACGACACTGGGTCCCCGCGTTTGCGGGGACGACGAACGGTGAAATTTTGTGTCACCTGTAATAATCGGCGCCCACAATCGCCAATCACGTGGCAATGGAAGGCGCAGGCACGACTACCGCAAGCCCCGGATGCGCGCGACTGCGATCGCTTTGGACATTCCTTTGAGCGACATTCGACCCAGCGGTTCGGCATCAACCCGACCAGCGATCCGGCCCAGCGTATCGGCATCCGCGAGGATCGCGCCGCCCTGAGCTTGATCGCACAGACGCGCGGCGAGGTTTGTCACAGGGCCGATGGCACCATAGTCGATTCGACCCTCGAAGCCAATCGCGCCGATGGTCGCAGGGCCTTCGGCGATACCGATCGCGAGATCCAGTTCGACCCGCCGGTTTCGCCATCGGGCACAAAGCTTGCGGAACTCCCGCTGCATCGCGAGCGCCATGCGGATTGCACGCTCGGTCGGGTCCGAGATAGGCACTGGGTCATTGAAAAAGATCATCATCCCGTCGCCGGTGAAGCGTTCGAGCGTGCCTTGGTAATCGATGATCAAGCGGCCCATTGCCTCGTGGAACTCACGCAGCATTCCCATTAACGACTCGGGGTCCACGCCTTCCGCGAACTCTGTGAAACCGCGCAGATCGATGAATACGACCGTCACGTCACGTCGATGACTGCGCAGCGGGTCGTCGGCGCCACCGGCGACGATGAGCTCGGCCAGTTGCGGCGAGAAGAAGCGCTTGAGTTGCGACAGCCTTCCGATGTGCGCGACCTGCTCCGCGACTCGCTGTTGAAGCGTGGCGTTCCATTCGGCAAGCTGGCGGCCCTGCGCCTCGACGGTGTCGTACAGCGACTTGATGCGCAGCAACGAGCGGACGCGCGCCAAAAGCTCGGCTTCATTGATGGGCTTCGTCAGGAAATCGTCGGCGCCGGAACCCAAACCCTTGATCCGCTCCTCCGCCGGGTCGAGCGCGGTAACCATAACGACGGGGAGAATCGCGTTCTTCGGGTCCTTGCGGATCGCCCGGCAGACCGCGTACCCATCCATGCCCGGCATGACGACGTCGAGCAGAACGAGTTGCGGCGTGTCGGTGGCAATCTTCGCCAGCGCCTCCCGCCCGGATTCGGCGGCAATGGCGGCATAGCCCTGCGCCTCGACGAGGTCGCAGAGCAGCATGACGTTGTGCGGGGTGTCGTCGACGACGAGGATTCTTGCCGTGCTTGTATGGTCCTGCCACGCTTGCGGCTGTGTCGCTGCGCTGCCCCCCGAAGGGGAGTAATTCGCGCCTTGGGGCGGCCCGGCGGCACTCATGGAGTGGTCGCACCCGGCACCCGCGCCAACACATCGCGGATGGATGCGACCAGCTCCACGATGTCGATCGGTTTGCTGTGATAGCCGCTGAACCCCGCGGCGACGATCTGGCTTCGGTGCTGACTCATCGTCGATGCCGTGACCGCAATCACGGGAACGTCGCAGGTCGCTGGTTCTGCGCGCAGCTCGCGTAGCGCCGCGATGCCATCCATGCCGGGCAGACGGATGTCCATCAGGATCAACGCCGGACGCGCTTCGCGCGCAAGCTTCAGGCCGGCCTCCGCGGTTTCGGCTTCGAGGACGCGGTATCCGCTGTAGGTCAGTATGTCTCGCTCGAGCATGCGGCTCTCGGCATCGTCCTCGACGATCAGGATCAGTTCGTTGGTCATTCGACCATCTCCGGTTGCGGCAGCGTGAATGTGAACTTTGCGCCGTGGCCGAGCGTGCTCTCGACCCGGATCGAGCCGCCGTGTCTCTCGATCAGCTTCTTCGTAAGCGCGAGTCCCAGGCCTGTTCCTTCGCGATGCTGGGCTCCGTCCAGTTGCGTGAACTCTTCGAAGATCGCTGCCTGGTTGCCGACTGCGATGCCTTTACCAGAGTCGCTGATCGATACCTCGATCGCGTCAGGACGGCGCGCACCCACGATACAAATGGAGCCGCCTTCGGGCGTGAACTTGACAGCGTTGGACAGCAGGTTCAACAGGATCTGCTTGAACTTCCGCTCATCGGCGACTGCGCTGCCGAGCCGTTGGTCGAGATCGACGGTCATGGCAATCGACTTGCCGTCGGCGCGCCCGCGTATTAGAGCGAGCGCATTATCGACCGCGGCCGGCACGCTGAACGGGGCGAGGTCGAGTTCCATCTTGCCCGCCTCGACCTTGGACAAATCCAGAATATCGTTGATCAGCGACAGCAGATGCTTCCCCGAAGCGTTGATGACGTCGACGTATTTGGCCTGCTTGACGTTCAGTTCACCGAACATCCGCTTTTTCAGCACATCGGAAAAGCCGATGATCGCGTTCAAGGGCGTGCGCAGCTCGTGCGACATCGCAGCGAGAAATTCCGACTTGTGCCGGTTGGCAATGGCGAGCTCGAGCGTGCGCTCCTCGACCTTTGCTTCGAGCCCCGCATGCGATTCCTCCAGGCGGGTCGCCATGCGGTTGAACTCGTCCGCAAGCGCTTCGAGCTCATCGCCGGTTTTGACCGCGATCCGATGCTCGAGGCGACCGGCGCCGATCTCGCCCGCGCCTTTCTGCAGAGCGCGAATCGGCCTGACAATGTGCCGTGCAAGCAGAACGCTCGCAACAAGTGCCAGCACGACTCCGCCGATGAGTAGCAAGCCGGTTCGCCAAAGCGTCGCGTAAAGCGGTGCAAAGGCTTCGGTCAGGGGTTGTTCAACGAACACGACCCAGCCGAGGGCAGCGATCGGTGCGAATGAGGTCAATACCGGTCGTCCCGATCGATCGTCGGCGACCATCGAGATTGCCGCTTTGGCCGCCGAATCCATGCGCGCCGCACGAACCTGCTGCAGCCCCGACAGGTCCGTCTTGTGCAGGACGAGGCTTATGTCCGGGTGCGCAATCAGGTAGCCACTCGAATCCACGACATAAGCGCTCCCCGCGTTGCCGACCTCGATGCGAGATACGACGTCCCAAATGTATTTGAGGTTGACTTCGGTCACGACAATCGGGCCCACTCTCGATCGTCCGGCAACTGCGATGCTCAGATAGGGCTCGGTCTCTTTGCGGAAATATACGCGACCAAAATAGGTGCCCCCCGCGCGCACTGCAACGAAGGCAGGATCGGTCGTCCGATTTTTGCCGCTCCCCTCGGCATCCAACCCCAGACGCGATACGTAAGCGAGCTCGCGGCCGTCCGGAGCGAGCAGCGTTGCATCGGCGATCGCGGGCACCTGGCGCAGTATCTTGCTCAATTCGAGCCGCTGCTCCTCCTTATTCGCCGCCAGGATATCGATCAGGGGAAGCGTCGATCCCGCAACGTGCCGCTCGATCTCCTGGATGAACCGTTCGATCTGCAGCGCTGCACTGCGCGACTTTTCCTGCTGCAACTGGCCGAGTAACTGACGGTCTTCACGGTAAGAGAAAACCATGTGGAGGAGGCTGCTAACGATGAGCGCGACGCTGACCAGCGTGGCGAAATAGGCTACGTACTTGACGAGCAGGCCGCGGCGCAAGCTCATTCCACGATCCAGTCGGCACGCAGCAGTATTTCGCGCGGAACGGAGATCCCTAAGGTCCTCGCGGTCTTGAGGTTGATCGCCAGATCGAACGCGGTGGGTTGTTCGATCGGCAAATTCGCCGGCTTGGCTCCGCGGAGAATCTTGTCTACGAAGACGGCGGTCTGGGCGAGGGTTAGGCCTATGTCTGTACCATAGGAGAACAGGCCCCCGAGTTCGACATATTCGCGCGTGGGGAAAATAGCAGGAAGCCGCGTTCGTGCGACGGCATCCACGATTTCGACCCGGAATCGCGAATCCGACCAAATTTGCGATAGCAGAACCGCATCGGCTCGCAGGTTCGAAATAGTCGAAAGCGCTCGATCCAGATCCTGTGCGCCCGTGAGTTCGACGATGAAGATCTCCACGCCATGTGGCCGGGGCGCCTGGAACATAGCCGGCGGAAAACCGAGGACGGTGTACATAAGTGCCGCCACTCGGGCCGTGCCCGGCGCTAGCTGTTGCAGCAGCTCGATGCGCTTCGCCTGCAGCTCGACAAACTGGCCGGACGCTCCGGTGGCATTCCCTCCCGGCTGGGCGAGCGTGGCAACGAGGCCGCGCCCGACCGCGTCACCCACGGAAAAGACGATCGGAATCCGATCCGTCGCCCTTTGCGCGGCGATCGTTGCGGGTGCGGTGATGGTCACGATCACGTCGACCTTGAGCGCAAGGAGCTCGGCCAGCAAGCCGGGCAGGGACGACAAATCGCCGCG
>VBCY01000263.1:2023-5586 GCA_005882995.1 Betaproteobacteria bacterium | reverse complement strand
GGATGTAGACTGGCTTCCGGACGCCGTGGCGGAGGTTCATTCGACGATCCAATCGGCGCGAACGATGAGTTCTCGCGGAATCGTAATTCCGATGGTTTTGGCCGTCTTGAGGTTGATCGCCAGCTCAAACACCGCCGGCTGTTCGACCGGTAGATCCACCGGCTTGGCGCCGCGCAGAATCTTGTCGATATAGACAGCGACGCGGCGGTGGTTGTAGGCAAGATCCCTCTCCAGACAGAACAGGCCGCCAAGCTCGACATCTTGTCGACCAGGCCAAGCAGCAGGCAAACGAGCTTTTGCAACAGCATTTATGAGGTCGGCTTGAAATGGGGGCTTCAGTCCGACCCACACCACAATCGCGTCGGCGCGCCGCTGTGAAACCGTCGCCATTGACGGGCCGATGTCTTGGGGGCCTTTCAAGTCGACGATGATGATCTCGACACCTCGTCGCATGGACTCCTGAAACAAGGCCGGCGGGTAGCCAGTGTCGGTGTTCATGAATGCCGCTATTCGCGACACACCGGGAGAAATCTGCGTCAGCAGTTCGACGACCTTGGCGGTTGTCTCCACGCTCCGGTTGGATACACCAGTGGCATTCCCCTCCGGCCGCGCCACATTGACCACGACCCCTCGCCCTACCGCGTCGCCTACGGCGAAGACGATGGGGATACGACTCGACGCCTGTCTCGCCGCAAACACCGCCCACACGCCTTGGACAAAAAGCAAATCGACCTCGAGCGCGGTCAACTCGGCCATCAACTCCGCCAGACGGGCGCGATCGCCGTGGAAATAGCGACGCTCGAATACGATGTTTCGGCCTTCTTCCCAGCCGCGCTGATGCATCTCCTCGGTGAACGCGGCCCACGCGCGACGATAGTCTGGACCGTCCGTCGGTTCCGGATAAACGATACCTACGAGTGAGAAAATCTCTGCGCATCGACATGGAAGCGTCTCGTGATCCTGATTGCGCCCTTGCGCTAGTTGAACGCGAATGTTAGCTGCGCGTAGAACACCCGTCCGCGCGGATCCGCGTAGCGCGGATCGTACAGCACCTGACCAAATGTACTCTGATTGCTCAATGGCGGCGCGCGATCGAAAAGATTCTTGATTCCCAGCGCGATCGTTGCGTTCCTGAAACCGGCGTAAGTTCCTTGCGCGTTCCAGACTTCGTAGGCGCCGACCCTGCGCTCGATTGTTTTGGCAAGGTCGATAAAATTCTCATCGGTGTAGCCGGACGAGAAATTCTGCGCCAGCGTGGCACCCCATGAGCCGTAGTTCCAATTCAACGCGAGGTAGTGCCGCCAGCGTGGAATGGCTTCCTGGACGGCATTGCGCCCCACCGCCGGGGTGTAGTTCACCGCGTCCAGTTGCTGCTGCCACTGCGCCACATAGGTTCCGTTCAATTGCAGGCCGAAGCGGCCGACCGCGGTCTCCATGCCGCGATAGATAAGATTCACGTCGACCCCGGAGGTCCGTAAATCGCCGAGGTTCTGTCTCGGCTCGTAGACATACAGGATCTGCCCGGGCAGCGACGGAAACGCCGCATCCAGCGGACCGCGGACGAAATTCGTGTCGCGAAACCGGTCGAAGTTGTTGAATAGCTGGGTGTCGCTTAGCGCGCCGATGGTCGCGGTCTTGTTGATCTTCCAATAATCGACTCCGATCGAAAGGCCGATCGCCGGCTCCCAGACCGCACCGAAGTTGAACTGCTCGGACTGCTCGGCCTTTAGCTGGGGATTGCCGCCCGACAGCACTCGAAACGTGGTGTTGCAATCGGAGGCACTTGTTGGGCACCGCAGTGGGTCACTCTGAATTCTCGTGACCCCGGACGTTAACGGCGTGTACAAGTCAGGAACGGTGGGAGCTCGAAACCCCGCCCCGTAGGAGGAGCGCAGTAGCAGAGAGCTGATCGGCTGCCAGCGCATGGCGACTTTCGGATTGGTCGTGCCACCGAAGTCGCTGTAATGGTCGTAACGCACGGCCAATTGCGCTTCCAATGCTTTGGCGATGGGAGCGTTCAACTCAGCGAAGATCGCTCCCGCTGAACGGCTGCCGCTCGCCGACTGCGCCGTGGTCGAGCCAATAATGTCTCCTGACGTTTGCTCCGGCGAATAGGCGATGCTGAGCTGCTCGCGACGCGCCTCCACGCCGAGCGCGACTGCCAGCGGTCCCGAGGGCAGGTCGTAGATCGCCCTGGACGCCTTGATCTCGAATGCGTTCGTGATTCCTTTATCGTGGAAGACTTCCCCTGGGGCCTCGGTACTTGCCAGTAACGCATCCCCTTCCGGACCCGAAGGACCGAAAGGATTAATGAGGCCCGTGGCCATGGCGGCCAGCAAGCTTCGTCCGGACACACGGCCGCTTACGCCGAAATACTCCTGGGTGTTTTCGCTGTAGATCCATGCGGCGTCGTAATCCCAGCCGGCGACGATTCCCTGGCCGCCGAGCACCAGGTGGTTCGCGCTCGTCTGCAGCTTGTCCGTGATGGGGCCCAGAGGCGCGGTTCGGTAGGAGAGGTTGATGTCACCGGAAATTCCGTACGCCGCGGCGAACTCGGTCGGATAGTACGGTCCGCCTGCGGGATAGAAGAGTTGCGACGATGGCGCTGTATTCCTGACCAATACATAACGGTCGTACGAATAGAGATACTGCACGAACAATTGGTGGTCTCGATTGAGCTGCCATGTCGCCCCACCGAGGATGTTGGTCCGCTCTACCGGCGGGATGATGTTGACGACGGCGAGGGTATCGTGCCCGCACATCTGCGTACCGGGAATGGGAATCGTGACCGGCGGAGCGCAACCCGCCGCGAACGACGGGTTGAGCAAGGTTGATCGGCTCGTGAGAATGTTTGCGGGAAACGTTTCTCGATTGACGTTGTTGACGCCTACGTCGGGTCGAAAGCCCGTTTGCGAAAAAGATCGGTCACGCGCGTGCAGCACATCGTCTTTCTGATAGTTGGCCACCACAAAAACGTTGAAGCGGTCGGACACCGGATCGCCGTAGCCCACCGCCGCGGTGGCCGCCTGTTGAGCGCCGCCACCGTGTTGCGATTCGGCACCGTAGGCCGAGAGTCCCACGCCCCGATAGTCCGTACGCAAGATGAAATTGATGACTCCAGCCATCGCATCGGCACCGTAGATGGCAGAAGCGCCGTCTTTAAGAATTTCGATGCGGTCAATCGCCGCTATGGGAATGAAGTTCAGGTTCACTGCACCGCCATTGGCCGCGTAATTGGCGGCCCGGCGTCCGTTCAACAGGACCAACGTCGAACCGTCGCCCAGACCACGCAGGTTCGCACTCGACAGACCCGCCTGGGTGTTACCGACAGAGCTTTGGTACGGAACGTCGGTTCTGCCGACGAGATTGGCGGAGACGTGGCTCATGAACTCCGCCGCCGTGATCGCTCCGCTGCGCTCGATATCCTCGCGAGTAATGATCTGCACGGGTAGGGCGCTCTCGATGTCGGTGCGTCTGATGTTGGAGCCGGTAACCTGGATTTTCTCGAGCTTGAGGGCGGCGGGTGCCTCTTCCTGCGCCAAAGCAGGTAGAGCCGTCACGAC
>VBCY01000263.1:0-1970 GCA_005882995.1 Betaproteobacteria bacterium | reverse complement strand
GTCGTCGCATTCGCCGTCGATGACAGCCCCTTTGAGGTGCAGAAGCTCGTGTCGCGGTCACGCCGCGCGAGGCTCAATTCATACGCCGCAAGCTCCGGGCGCCGACCGCAGATTCGCTGCTACCGCCCAGCGACCGCAACCGCCAACTCGTTGTTGTTCACCGTGACGAAATGATAATCCAAAAGGTAGTTTGAGGTAGTTTGAAACCGAGCCGGGGAGCTGGCGGGTGAACATGCCTTCATCCAACGCGACCACGTTCGGGCCGTCTGGCATCGAGGCAGTCACCGCCTTGATCGCGCGTGCAGGAGTCGCGGCCGCCGTCCCTTGTAAGCAATGACTCAACGCATTCCCCTTCATTGGGTCGTGAGTTCGCTTGATGACGAGTTCGCTGGGCAAAGAAACTTCCGCATGCACGTACGCTAGATCAAACCGGTGTTCACGTCCGCGAAGTACGACACATCCGCCATGTGGCTTTTTTCACACCCCGCGGCGATCTTCTATAGGCGCGACGCCAAATCGTGAATTGTTCACAACAATGCCGTGCCAAAGTTCCTCGCCACGTCGGCATCCCGAAGCGTAGGTTGAGGTCGATGTTTGTGTTTCCGGGATGTTTGCGCTTCATCGTCTTCGCCCCGGATGAACAACGCTCGTCCGACGAGGAGAGAGAAATGATTGCTCGGAAGCTGGCAGTGGTGTCAGTGGTGTTGATGTTTGCAGCCGGCACGTTGCCGCTGCATGCGCAAGCGGATAGTCCCATCGAACCGAACGCAGGAAACTGGCGGACGTGGGTGATTTCTTCCGGCCGCGATTATCGCGTTCCACCGCCACCGGGAGAGGCGGAGACGCAAGCCGAACTGACGATGCTCGCCGACTTGATCAGCCACAACGATGCGCAGACCTTGCAGCAAATCGCCTTCTGGGACGCGGGTGCTCCCGCCTATCGCTGGATCGATTTGCTCAATGCGCGGACGCTTGCGGCCACACCGACGGCAACCAACGGCAGAACAGGGGTGTACACCTACGTTGCGCTCGCGATGTATGACGCAACGATCGCGGCGTGGGAATCGAAGTACGCGTACAACCGGCAGCGCCCGAGCGAGCGCGATTACAAGGTGCCGACCGCCTTGCCGGTCCCCAACAGCCCGTCATACCCATCCGAGCATGCCGCTGCCGCCCAAGCTGCAGCGACTGTCCTCGCTTACTTTCTTCCCGCCGAGGCCCAGTCGTTTCAAGCCATGGCCAAACAGGCGGGCTGGTCGCGAGTGCTTGCGGGTCTTCAATACCCGAGCGACTTCTTCGCTGGGCTCGATCTCGGACGCAAGGTGGCGGAGCAGGTCATTGCGAAAGCGAAGGCAGACGGTTCGGATGCCGTTTGGTCCGGCACCGTGCCGGTCGGGCCGTGCAAATGGGTCGGCACCAATCCGGGCAACGTTACAGGGCCGAGCTTCGTTCCCCTCCTGTTGACTTCGGCGAGCCAGTTCCGGTCCGCGCCTCCGCCGGCTTGCGATTCACCGCAAGTGGTGGCTGAGACGGCGATCGTTCACAACTTCCCCCGCGCGGTTCCCGGAACGCCCGCGATATTTGCAACCAATTACAAGGCCGTCTACTGGCAAAGCCCTGAGGGCCTGAATGTCTGGCCTTATCGATATGCAGACAAGTGGATGTTCGAAGACCGGCTCGATCAGAATCCGCCGCGCGCCGCTCGCGTCTACGCGCTGATCGGGGCGGTTCAGTTCGACGCCTTTATCGCGAGCCAGGACGGCAAGTTCACGTACTGGTACATCCGGCCGTCGCAGCTCGACCCGGCGATCGTCCCGTTGTTTCCAGTGCCGAATTTTCCGGGCTATCCGTCCAACCACTCGACGTTCTCCACCGCCAAGACGGAAGTGCTGGCGTACCTGTTCCCCGACCGTGCAGATTTCATTCGCGCCGTGGGCAAGGAAGCCGGCGATTCGAGAATCTGGGCCGGC
>VBCY01000257.1 GCA_005882995.1 Betaproteobacteria bacterium | reverse complement strand
GGGTGAGCGCCTTGTCGAACACCTCGATCCGGTCGTCGCCCCGATCGCACGCGTAGACGTTGCCGTCGTTACCACCCACGACGCAGTGCGGATGGCCACCATCGCCCGCCGCGAAGAGTCCCGGGAAGTCCGTCAGTGGGTTGTTTACCGTTGTTGCTACCGAATTGTCGTGCGGCCACTGCCTAAGCCACGTCACGGTGCCGTTGTGGTTGTCCTGGAATACGACCACGCGGTGGTTTCCGTAGCCGTCGGCCACGTACACGCTGCCGCGCTAGCGGGTTGCCGCCGCTGTTGCCGCAGGTATTCGCCGGCGGGTTGTCGCAGACGTTGTAGACCCCGATCTGATTCAACCACGTCGAGCCGTCGTGCGAGTATTTGACCTCCACGCCGTTGCCGTTGCCGCCGATCCAGATGTTGTCCTGGTAATCGACGAAGCAGCCGTGAATTTGTGCTTGGTTTACCGGCACCAACGTCGCGGTTGAATCCTTCGCCTTGATGTTAAACGCGTTGACGACGTTACCCGCCGCGTCGAACTCGATCACGGTCGGCGACGAAACGGCCGTCACAGTCTCCGGCGCGATCAGATTGCCGCGGTTGACGGTGAACACGTGGTCCTGCGAGTCGACGCAGGTTCCTGCGACTTCGCCGGTGACCCATGGCTTGGGCTTGCCTGTGGCCGTGCTGATCGCCGCTGGAGTTCCGAACTGCCCAGCGAGCGGCAGCGGTAGTTTCGGCCAGTTTGGATCGTACTGCAATGCCGGCACCTTGGGCCTGCTGGGCGGGTCTGCCTGGCTCACAGTCCACAGGCCGATGCCCATGGCCAGTGCCAGAGTGACTGACCCTGCGTAAACGAACGGTTTGGCTTTCATTGGCTATCTCCTCCTTTGCTTTGCTGCAATCGGGACGATGCGGCGTGGAAACAATCCCACCCATCGGCACCTTCGCGAGCGCTCTCCCAGACGCTTCTGAAGAGGTGCACGATCCACGTGTCGCTAAAGCAAACGGTGTGCAACGGGCGGGCCGCGAAACCCTGGGGGTGCTGTCACTGCCCGCCGACATCGTGTGTCGGCGGGAATTGACTCCACCACTGCGAGCTGGCGGAAACTCCTCCAAGCAACGTATTGTGTTTCTTGACTGCCCTTCGCGCCTTGATGCATTGCGCACGTGCGCGAAATGATGCTAGGCCGCACCCCGAATGACGTCAAGACGTATACGGGATTTGGTATACAAAAATTGTCAATATTTTTATAAAATTGTATCGTGTTGCGGTTGTAAGACTTACATCAATCGTGCGATGCCGCATCTACTTGCGGCGCCCTCAGGAGCGCAGCATTTCAGCAGCACTCTGATCGCGATGGAAGCCTATCGGCGGGAGAGGCTCCGAGACGCCGAGGTCCCAGAAAAGCCCCGTCATGATTCGAAGCCCCTCGCGCGCCACCGCTTCGAGCATGTGCTCGTCGGGCGCGTGTTGCGAGCATGCCGGGTACGAGTGCGGAATCCACACCGTCGGCAAACCGAGAACTTCGGCAAAGCAGTCGTTCGGCAGCGATCCGCCCAGGTTGGGAAGAATCGCGGGCGCCGCGCCGGTCGTGGCGGCAACCGACGCGCTGACCCAACGCACCCACGGATGATCAGGGTCGAGCCGCGTGGCCGCCATCGGCTGCATCGCGCCCTGTTTTACGGCGACCATGGCAAAGCCGCGAGCATCGAGATGCCCACGGATCGCCGGCACAAAGGTTCGATGATCGCAGCCGGCGACAAAGCGCAGTTGCAAAAGCCCGCTTGCGCGTGGCGGGATTGCGTTCGCGGGCCGCTCCGGATTGCCGGTGCGAAACGCCAGCACTTCAAGTGCGTTCCAGCCGAACACGCGCTCGGCCGGCGTAAGCTCGGGCTCCCCCCAATCCGCATCGATCGATGGACCGCCAGGCTCGCCGGGCGCGATGTCGGCGAGTGCACGGCGCACCGAAGGCGGAATTGGTGGTGGCCGCAAAGCATCAACGAGAATGCGGCCTCGCGCATCGACCAACGACGCAATGGCAGCGGCGAGAATGGTCCCCGGATTCGCGAGCAAGCCGCCCCAATTTCCGGAGTGATGCGCACCTTCCCGCAAGCGCACGTCGAGCTCGAAGTTGAACGCGCCTCGGGACCCCAGGAATAAGGTGGGACGAGCGGAGCGAAGCCGTGGACCATCGGAAGCAATGAGCACGTCGGCAGCAAGAGCATTTGCGTGATGCTCGCACGCCGCATGCAAGCCGGGAGAGCCGATTTCCTCACCCATTTCAAGGAGCAGCTTGGCGTTGAAGCCGAGTGATCCGCGCTTCTCCAGCACTCGAGCCAATGCCGCGAGATTGATGCTGTGCTGGCCTTTATTGTCAGCGGTGCCGCGGCCGTACCAGCGTCCTTCCGATACGGAAAGCTCCCACGGTGAACGTCGGTTGCTCCATTGATCGTCATACCCCAGGACGACATCGCCGTGCCCATAGACGAGCACGGTGGGCCGCGTCGAATCTTCGATGCGCTCGGCGAACAGCATCGGCGGCGCATCAGCGATCGGGTTTTCCCAGATCGTCCAGCGAAAACCGAGGCGCTCGAGCGAGGGCGCGATCTCTTCACTCAAGTATCGGGTGAGCGTCTCGCTTCGCTCGGGATTCTGGCTCTCGGTAGGGACCACGACGCGACGCTTGAGATCTGCGAGCAGCCCACCTGCGTCGAACCAGTGAGCCGCAGAGGCAATAGCATCGGCGCGAGTCGCTGTTGCCGCCACGATAGGGCTCCGAGGGACGTTCGCCCGCGCTTCAGCGATCTGCGGCCGCAATGTGGGCTGGGCGCTTTCGAGCCACGAGATCGATCAGCGCCGACATCCCGTTGTGCGCCTGGCCTTCACGAATCACGGCGTCGTAATCGCTGAGCAAAACGATCTCCCAGTCGGCAAACTCGGCTTGTAGCCAGTCGCGCGTATACATGTGGTCGCGCCGCGGTGGGCCACCCGTTGCGTAATCCACCTGCTCGGGACGATAACCTTCGAGGAGCAGCAGACCACCCGGCTTGACAGCCGCTTTCATTCCCGCAAACACCGCTCCTCGGCGCTCGGGCGGCAAAAACTGGATGAAGATGACGACAAGCGCGTCGTACGGCGTCGATGTCCACGGCCACGAATAGATGTCACCGACCTGGTGATCGACGCCAACCCCACGGCGCGCCGCCAGTTGCCGCGCCTTGTCGATCGCGTTCGACGCGAAATCGAAAGCGGTGACCCGGCAGCCGCGCTCGGCGAGCCACACGCTGTTGCGACCTTCTCCGTCGGCGACGCAAAGGACCGAGTCGCCCGCGTGGAATCGGTGACCGTTGCTACGCAGGAACGCATTCGGCTCCTCGCCGAACAGGTAGCCGTCGCGAGCGAAGCGAGCCGTCCAGGTCTGAAGGGGATTGTCGAAATCAACCATACGTGCATTGTATGCCGCGTCGTCGTTGCGGGTGCCGCGCCTCAGGGTCGCTCTCTACTGTCGCAAGCCGAAGGTCCTGGCAGGCATCAAAGTTGCGAGCCATGCCCGGCCTCTCCTCTTCTACCAAGGCTGCTCACGTCAAGACCATGCCCACAACCACCCTTCCGATGCAGCATTACCTCAAGGCGCTTCACGACAAATATCGTCCCCTTGAGGAAGGAGCGGTGGCCACCTACATCCCTGAGCTCGCTAAAGCCGACCCCGATGCGTTCGGCATATGCATTGTCACGGCCGACGGTTACACCTATGCGGTTGGGGAGAGCGATACGCCCTTCACCATGCAATCGGTGTCCAAGCCCGCCGTGTATGCCGCTGCGCTCGCAGACCGAGGACGCGAAAACGTTCTTCGGAAGGTTGGTGTCGAGCCCAGCGGTGAAGCTTTCAATTCCATCAGCCTCGATCCCCAAAGCGGTGCACCACTCAATCCGATGATCAATGCCGGTGCAATTGCAACGGCAGGGCTGGTCGCCGGCGATACCGCGGCAGAAAAATGGCAGCGCATCGAGGAGATCATGTCGGCGTTCTTTGGTCACTCCATCGTCGTCGACGAGGCTGTCCACCGGTCCGAGAGCGAGACGGGATTCCGCAATCGGGCCATCGCCTGGATGCTCAAGAGTTTCGGCATCATCGATGGCGATCCCATGCCGGTTCTGGAGAATTACTTCCGGCAGTGTGCGATCCGTGTTACCTGCCGCGATCTGGCGTGCATGGCAGCGACGCTCGCCAACGGAGGCGTTCATCCGGTTACCGGAAAGCGGGCCGTGCCGGCCGAAGACGTGCAGGCGGTGCTCAGCATCATGGCTACTTGCGGCATGTACGACTATGCCGGCAGTTGGCTCTACGAAGTCGGGTTGCCTGCCAAGAGCGGCGTCAGCGGAGGTTTGCTTGCGGTGCTTCCAGGTCGTTTTGGCATTGCCATTTTCTCGCCACGGCTCGATGAGAACGGCAACAGCACGCGCGGCATTGCCGTCTGCCGCGAGATATCGCGGGAGTTCGGCTTGCATGTATTCGGGCTTGCGCCTGCCCCGTCGAGAGTCCTGAGCCGCATCCATACAGCGCTCGACGCTCCGTCCCGGCGTCTACGCTCTCCGTTGACTTCGGCCCGTCTTCGAGAAGTTGCATCGGGGATCAAATGCCTGAGCCTTCAGGGCGAATTGGCATTCGACGGCGCTGAGTTCGTCGTGCGCAGTCTCATGAGACTCGCGTCCGACGCCGACAGCTTCATTCTCGACATGCACCGCGTCACCTATCTTGCCTACAATGCCGCCCGCCTGCTGCACGAAGCAAGCGGTGCGTTGTTCGCCCAGGGGAAGGTACTGGTTTTCTCGCGAATCAGAGGGCGGGCCACCGTCGAGGATGCGCTGAGAAGCTCTCTGCCCGATGGAGAAAAGGGGTTCCTGAGCTTCGAGGACAATGATCTCGCCATCGAATGGTGCGAGAACCGGTTGATCGACCACGAAGCTGTCTCCGGTTCACGCACGCACATCGACTCGTTGGCGCCTTTTCCGCTCTTTGCCGGAATGACTCAACAATGCCTGGAACAATTGCGAAAGCGCATGCTTGCGGCGGATTACCCTGCGGGAGCAATCATCGTCTCCGCCGGCAACGAGCAGGACGATCGCCTGTTCTTCATCCGCGACGGCGAGGTAAGCGTGGTGTTGACGTTAGCCGACGGCGCACATCAGCGGGTCGCTACGCTCTCCAGCGGGATGAGCTTCGGCGAGATGGTCATGCTCGGACAGGCCGCGCGCAGCGCGCACGTGCATGCCGATACGGCGGTGAGTACCTGGACGCTCAGCAGCCGAATACTCGACGAGATTGCCATCGACCATCCCGAGATCAAGATCGCGATACTGAGAAATCTGTCGCTCGACCTGGCCCAGAAATTGCGGCAAGCCAACCAACTGATCGCAGTTCTTGCGGCGTAGGCCGTCCTCTAGTTGACGGCGATGCCGCGTTCGCGGATCAATCGGCTCCATTTCTCACGCTCGGCGCGAATGTGATTGGCAAACTCCTGCGGTGAACCGCCGACCGGATCGGCGCCCGCTTGCGAAAATTTGGCACGAATGTCGGGTTGCGCAAGGACCACTGCAATCTCCCGGTTCAAGCGCGCAATGACGTCATTGGGCGTACCTGCGGGGACGGCAATCCCGCTCCATGAAAGGGACTCGTAACCCGGGACGCCAGCCTCGGCGATCGTGGGAACATCGGGTAGCGCCGGCGATCGCTTGCTGCCGGTGACCGCAAGCGCACGCAGGCGTCCTGCCTTGATGAATCCGATGGCGCCTGGCATGTTGTCGATGATCATCGAGATGCGACCGGCGAGCAGATCGGTGAGCGCCTGGCTGCTTCCTTTGTATGGAATATGCAGCACGTCGATTCCGGCCATGCTCTTGAAAAGCTCGGATGAGAGGTGCGTGGAGCTGCCGGCGCCCGAGGAGCCGAAGGAGAGCGATCCTGGTTTCTCCTTTGCGAGCGCGATGAGCTCGCGAACGTTCTTGGCAGGAAGTTCCGGCGCGACCACGAGCACGTTGGTGATCGACGCGACGAAGATCACCGGCTCGAAATCCTTCGCGGCGTCATAGCTCATGTTGGGATAGAGCGCGTTGTTGATGGCCATCACGCCGGTGGTTGCCATCAGCAAGGTGTAACCGTCGGGAGCCGCGCGCGCTACTGCCTCGGCGCCGATGTTGCCTGCAGCGCCGGGCCGATTTTCCACGACCACGGGCTGCGCAAGTCCGACCGCGAGTTTGTCGGCGATATCGCGCGCGAAAATGTCGGTCGAACCTCCGGGCGCGAAGGGAACGATGATACGGACCGTCTTTGTGGGATACACCTGCTGGCCGGAAGCTGCGAACGCCAACAAGCATGCAAGCAGCGCCAGTCCAAGCGCCGTTTTGAGTGGAGCGGGTGAAGGGAATCGAACCCTCGTCGTAAGCTTGGGAAGCTTCTGCTCTGCCATTGAGGTACACCCGCGCTGAAGCGCCGCCGCGGGGATTCTACGTGGCGCCACGGCAAGTTCGCAAACGCGTCCACCACCAACCCACGGAACCCTGGGGAAACCGACCGTCTATCATAGGTTTATCACAGCAGGCCTTCGTTGCCATTCTTGCAGCGGCGCTCGCGAAAGCGACCAAGCAGCTCATGCGCTCTCCGCTTGGACCTCTCCCCGCTTGTAACCGCGCGTTTCAATGCTGCTTTGCGGGACGCCATTTGCGCGACAATGACGGGTTGGTTGGACGCTGCCGGCTGGATAACGCGGTGCGGAGATCAACAATCGACAGGTATAGATGCTGACCAAGCGCAAGCTCATCACCCTCCTCGGTGCTCTGATCGGGCTGATCGCCGCGATGGGCCTGGTCGCGTATTACAAGAAGGAATCGCAGGCTTCCCCGCAGAACGCGCCCCCTGCGATTCCGGTCACGGCGGTGGTGGTCACCAGCAGGACCATGCCAGTGCGCCTCTACGCGATCGGCAATGTCGAGCCATTCACGACCGTCGCGCTGTGTTCGAAATCGATCCCCGCGGGTTTGCGGCAGCACTGAAGCAGGCGCAGGCCAATCTTGCCAAGGACAAGGCGCTGCTCGACCGCGCGGTTGAGCAGGAAAAGCGTTACAAGGACCTGCTCGGCAAGAACTTCATCTCGCCTGACGCCTACGAGCAGGTACGCACCAACATGGAGACCGCCGCCGCCACCGTGCGCGCCGACGAAGCCGGCATCGAGAACGCGCGGCTTTCGCTCGAATACTGCACGATCCGCGCTCCGGTGACCGGTTATGCGGGGCGCATTCAGATCCAGCAGGGCAATCTGGTGAAAGCCAACGACACCAATCCGCTGGTCACCATCAACCAGGTGGTGCCGATCTACACGACGTTCTCGGTGCCGGAGCAAAGCCTCGCCGACATCCGCAAGTACCAGACGGACGGCGAGCTCAAGGTACAGGCGGCGTTTGCGAACTCCACGCGAGCGCCGATCTCGGGCAAGCTCTCCTTCATCGACAACACTGCCGACGCAACCACGGGAACGATCCGGCTCAAGGCAGAGTTCGCGAACACGGACAAGGCACTCTGGCCGGGACAGTTCGTCAATGTCGTGCTTACGCTCTACGAACAGAAAGACGCCATTGTCACGCCGTCGGCGGCGATACAGAGTGGTCCATCGGGTCAATACGTGTACGTCGTAAAGCCCGATCAGACGGTGGAGCTGCGCACTATCAAGGTGGCCCGCTCCGAAGGCGACGATACCGTGATCGCGAGTGGTCTTCAGGCTGGCGAGCAGGTCGTCACCGTGGGGCAACTGCGCCTGGCGCCCGGCAGCAGGGTGAACGTCGGCAAGAGCGCTCAAGCATCGTGAACATCTGCGAACTGTTCGTGCGCCGCCCCGTCATGACCGTCTTGGTGATGATCGGCATTCTCATCTTCGGATTGATCGGCTATCGGTTGCTCCCCGTCAACGCGCTGCCCAACGTCGACTTCCCCACTATCCAGGTGACCGCGCAGCTTCCCGGGGCCAACCCGGACACCATGGCCTCGGCAGTCGCTAC
>VBCY01000262.1:4872-5287 GCA_005882995.1 Betaproteobacteria bacterium | reverse complement strand
GTCGTTCCATGGAACAGAGGTGTGCCCTCCAGCGCGCCGTCGATCTCCTGTTCATACATGGCATGGCCGGCTTCGTGCAATGTGGAGAACAGCCCATCTGACAAATCGTTGGATCGATATCGGGTTGTGATACGAACGTCACCGCGACCGAGCTTGACCATGAACGGATGCGCCGTCTTGTCCAGTCGTCCGCATCCGAAGTCGTAACCGAAGGCACGCACGACCGTTTCGCCGAAATTGCGTTGCTTGTGCTCCGGGAAGTCACCCGTGAGGCAGGTGTCATCGGCGATCGGCCGACGACCTATGTCTTCGATCAAGGGGACGAGTCCGGCACGAAGCTCGGCAAAAAGCGTACGCACCATGGCTACGGTCATGCCGTCTTCCGCGAGGTCGATCAGCGGGTCGAAGGGATGCG
>VBCY01000262.1:0-4864 GCA_005882995.1 Betaproteobacteria bacterium | reverse complement strand
TTTCCAGCAATGGCCGCATCGCCGCGAAATCGTTGGCGGGTCGCGCGCGCTGCCAGGCGTGGTAGGCGGCCGATGTGTGCTCGGTCAGTTTGCGCATGAATGACGGTGGCACACGCGTGGCGCGGTCGTAATCGCGTCGCGTCACGCGCACCAGCGCAGCGGCGTCGGAATCCGGTCCCTGAGCTTCCGCCCACGGAGTCAACGCATCCAGGAACCTACCGATCATCGGATCGGTCATTCGCTCGTGTCCCAGGCTGGAAAGAAGCGCGAGCTGCCTGCCGCGTGCCTCCGCGCCTCCCGCGGGCATGTACGTGGACTGGTCCCAGTTGAGGACAGCCTCGGCGCAGCGCAGGTCCTCAATCGCTTGCAGGCGCTGCTTGAGCTCGGAAAAATTTGCATCAACGCTCATGTCGGAATCTCGAAATGGGAAGTGGGTAACGAAAAGCTGCGAGCAACGAACGGTTATGCAAAGGCTGCAATGTTCAAGGTTGTGGCGAATTTTACGGGGAGCGGCGCCTGGAGCCAAATGCGTCCGGTCTTGCGACGACGCTACGCTGGTCGGCTAGTCCGTGGCTCACGCGGGTCCACACATAGACTATCAGTGCGATCACAACCAGTGACCAGACGATCACCGGACCGCTTGGCAGATCCAGCGCGGTTGAGAACGCCAAACCTGCCGCGTAACCGGCCGCGCCGAGGATCCACGCCGCCGTCAATCGGCGACGCTGCATCGTGCGCGTTCCCAGAGGCGGGACGATGAGCGTCGCAAACACCAGATAAAGGCCCACGAGCTGTACCGAGGCGGTGACGGCGATGGCGAAGAGGACGTAAAAACCGACACGTCCCAGTCTTTCGCCAAACCCGAACCTAAGCACAAGAATGCTCGCGTACAGCAGCGCCGTCCATGCCAGTCGCGACGGTTGCGCCCAGAGGATCTGTCCCACCAGCAGATCGCGCAGATGTTCGCTTCCGTGCACGTTGCTCGCGAGAAGCAGCACACTGCCCGTTGCGCCAAGCACGAATACCACGCCGATCACCGCTTCCTGAACTTCGGGCCAGATGCGTTCGGTCCAGGTCAAGAGCAGTGCGCCCCCGAGCGCCGCCGTCACCGCGGCGATCTGCACCGCTATTCCTTCCGCTTCGAAGCCCAGGCGGTCCGCAACGAGCACGCCGCAGCCGGCAATCTGCGCGATCGCCAGATCGATGAACACGATGCCCCGCGCGAGCACCTGCATGCCGAGGGGCACGTGCGTCGCCGTGACCAGAAGTCCCGCGGCAAAGGCCGGCAGCAGGATCGCTAGATCGAGAGAGTTCAGATTCATTGCGCTCCCTTGAGCAGTCGATCGACCGTGTCATCAAACAAACCGTAAAGATCCTTTGCCGCCGCATCGCCGCCAACCGTAAAAGGCAGCGTTACCGCATTTATTTTTGTTCGCTCGGCGATCCACTGCGATGCGCGATCGCTCTGGTACGCGGCGCGAAGCACCATCTTGGCCGGTTGCCGCTGCAGTATTGCCAAGACTTCGCTCAAGTGCGCGGTCGTCGGTTCGATGCCGGGCTTCGGCTCGAGCGCTGCGATCTCCTTCAAGCCGAGCCAGGCGATGAGATACGTGAAAGCCTTGTGCTGCACGAGGACCGGCACGCCGCGCAGTGGCGCAGCCTCTGTCCCCCACTTGGCGATCGACGCCGCCCATCGATCTGCGAATGCCTTGTAGCGTTCCTGATAGTACGCCGCGTTTTCCGGATCGATCTCCGCGAAACGCGCAGCCAATGGTGTGGCGATGCGCGCAAAATTGCGTGGATCCGTCTGGATGTGCGGATCGCCGGCCGGATGCACATCGCCCTCCGCCCGATCGAGTCGCACCGGCTTGTCGAGCAGCGTCACGAAGGTCGCGGCCTCGAAGAAACCCGGCTTGCCGGGCTGGACTTTGGGATTGCCCGCCTGCTGCAGTACCAGCGGCAGCCAGCCAATCTCCAGCTCGGCTCCGGTGGCAATGATGAGATCGGCGTTGCGCGCTCGTGCGATAAGGCTCGGCTTCGCCTCGACGTGGTGCGGATCCTGCAAGGCGTTGGTCGCGACATAGATTTTCACCTTGTCGCCGCCAAGCTCCTCGGCGAGCGCGCCCCATTCGGGGACCGTCGCAAAGACGTTGACGGCGGCGCGCGCCGAGCTGACGCCGTTGTCAAGCATCGCGGCGAACAGCAAAGAACAAAGGATCTTCATGACATCGCTCCTTAGAACTTGTGCGCGCCATGCGCGCCGAGCGTCAGAATGTACTGGACGAAGAATTCGTTGTCGGTGATACCCGGAGCGAGCCTTGCCTGCTGAAACTGCACGCGCAGGCGGCTGAATTCGGATGGCGTCCAGTCGAGCATCGTCGACCAGCGCTCCGGATGGAACGTGGGATTGGCAAGATACGTGGCGTTGCTCCCGTAGTTCACATTGCCCGGATTGAGCCAGTCGTAGCGTGCGCCGACGCGCCACGTCGGCATGAATTGATAGACACCCTGCAGATACCAACCGCTCTGCCGTGCGCCATAGCTGGAGGTGTTGGTAAGCCCCAATGCGCCGTCGCGGTCGTAAGTGAAGTCGCCGCTCTCCCGCCGCCACATGTACTCGCCCTGCAGTTTGAAATTGGTCTCGCGCGCATTGCCGTTGGGCGCGTACTTCCACACAAAGTCGGCAACGGCCAGCTGGCTGCTGCCGCTGAAGCCGACTTGCGCGTCGTTGCCCGAGAGATCGATCTGGGAATAGTTGCGGTTCCGCGCTCGCGTCTGCAGATAGGAAAGCCCCGCGCGCCAGCTATTGCTCGGACCGAGATCGCCGCCTGCGTGCACGTAGGCGATGCCCGAACCCACGCCGTTCTTGTTGCGTTGCGTGCCGGGAAAGCCTTCGCCATTACCGAGCTCACCGCCGAATTCGAGGAACTCGTCGGTCGGCGCAACCCATTTCAACTGCAGCCCGTCCACATCGTATTGACCGCCGAGAAAGGCCTGGTAGACAAGCGGCGCGTCGACAAAATCCCACGCATGCTGGTGCTGGTCGTTCATGTATCCGAGACCCGAGAAAAAGCGCCCGAACTTCGGAGCAAGTCCATAGGGCGCGGCGGTGTACAGGCCGTAGGCCTCCTCCACCGAAACCGTGTTCTCCGGTGTGAGCGAGATGATCAAGTTGCCGAAGAATTTGTCGTCGACGTTGGCGGAGAGCGCGAGCTCGGACTCACCGAGGCTAAAGCCGCGCTTGCCCGGCGCGATGTCGCCGCTGGGCGCGAAACCGCTCAGTGCGTACTTGTTGGGATCCTGCGACAAATTGTTATAGGTGCCTTGCAGGACAGCGGAGATGGCGGGATTGAATGCGCTGATGCCCGACGCCGGAGGCGCGGCCGGCGCTGAAGCCGCTGCCGCCGGTGGAGCGGTTGGAGGTTGCTGCTCGGCAACCGAGGGCGCGGTTCTCGTCTCGGCCGCTTTCAGCCGTTGCTCTAATGCCTGGATGCGCGCTTCGTAGCTTTCCTTGAGTTGCCGGATTTGCTCGCGGATATCCGCCAGCTCGGCGTCGGTTGCGGCTCTCACCGCGGGTGATGTCAGCAGCGTCAGCGCCAAGGCGCCGGTCGCCCAAACGAATCTGGACACGGTCATACTCCTCTGATGGTGGAATGCTTCGTGCCATCACTTCGACGGCACGCACGCGTTGAATCAGAGAAGCGACGGAGGAGCGCGGCTTAGATAATAGGAGGGAGCGGCCGCTGCGAGCGATGCATACGCACACGGCGGGGTTTCTGCGGCGGCAAAAGCAAGCTGCGATTGGGCTGCGTCGCAGCCAATCGCGTTGGCCCCGCCTGCGAACAGCGCGCAAGTCGCGCACGGATCGGCTACCGGGACGACCGAATGATCGGCACTGTGGCGCAGCATCTCGCCGACGTGCTCGAGCGCATGCACCTGCGCCTGTAGCTGCATGCCCAACATCAGCAGAGACAGGAGCAGGGTCAGAAGTGCGCGATGGCGGTGAACCATGGTGTGATCAATCAGAGTGCCGACCATGCTATCACGAGCCAGTGCGCTGTCCATCGACCGCATGGCTGATGTCGCTCTTGCGCTACATCGCTCGCGAGACGAAAGTCGGCGCCAGAACGGCGAGCGCATCCAATCCGGCCGAAGCTTCCTTGACCGTGATCCGCCACAACGTGCGCGGATCATCAGGATCGGTGAGGGTGGCTGAGTGCAGCAGCGAAGCATTGTCCCAGATGACGACGTCACCGACTCGGTAGGCATAGTCCAGCACGAATTCGGATTGCGTGGCGTGCGCCGCCAATTGATCGAGTAGCGCCACGGCTTCGTCGTGCTGCATGCCGACGATGCCGTAGGAGCTTCCTGACACGGCGTAGAGTGCCTTGCGTCCCGTCACCGGATGCGCCCGCACCAGCGGATGCGTGATCAACGGCATCCTCGCCTCCTGCTCCGGCGTGAGCGGCGAGGCCGCGATGCGGCTCATTTCGTCGGCGACCTTGCGATTGCCGTAGTGATGGATCGCCACCAACGGCTCGATGCGCTGCTTCGTCGCTTCGGGCAGTGCGTCATAAGCGGCGTATTGATTAGCGAATAGAGTATTGCCACCCGATCTCGGCACTTCGATGGAATAAAGCATTGTCGCCCGTGCCGGAACCTGGAGATACGAGTAATCGGTGTGGAAGTACGTACCCGCGTCGGCGAGGCCGATGGGCTGTCCGTTTTTCCTTCGGTTGGAAAGGATCAGGACATTGGGATCGTCCGGATGGTGAAATTGGTCGATCACATGCGGCTCGGGAGGTCCGAAGCGGCGGGCGAATGCGACATATTGGGCCGGCGTCAGCGACTGTTGACGCAATAC